>JBKEGM010000010.1:0-20498 GCA_046710005.1 Natrialbaceae archaeon | reverse complement strand
ACATCGATGCCGACCAGGTACTCTACGTCGGCGGGGGCAAGTTCCATCCACTCGGCCTGGCCATGGAATACCCCGCCAAAAAAGTCGTCATCGCGGATCCGGTGAACAACGTCGTTCACGTTGCGGATAACGAGAAATTCCTGAAACAGCGGTATGGTGCCGTTCACCGCGCGATGGACGCCGAGACGTGGGGCGTCATTTTCTCGACCAAAATCGGTCAAGGGCGGTGGGAGACAGCGGAGGAAATCGTCGATGCAAACGAGGACGCCTATCTGCTGACGATGGACGAGATCACTCCGGACCGCCTCAAGAACTTCGGCCTCGACGCCTACGTCAACACGGCCTGCCCCCGCGTGACGACGGACGACGGGCCGCAGTTCGACGCCCCCATCCTGACGCCCGGCGAGTACGAAATAGCCATCGGCGAGAAACCCCTCGACGAACTCGAATTCGACACCTTCCACGGGACCTGGTGACGGTCGGGAGATCACCGTCTTTCTGGAAGCACCTGGTCCATCACGTATCGCTGGCTTCGATGGCGTCGTCATCTGCAGGGTCGTCTCGATTGCCATCGTCGCCTGTTCGTTCAGATTCGTTCCAGGCCGGGAGCCCACCGTGCTCTCGATCGTACCGTTCCAGATGCGTATCGTACATATCGTCCACGTTTTCAAGCAGATCCGGGGTTTCAATGCGATAGTAGTTCGGACTGCGCTCGTCGAGGTGCTCGAGCAAGGCTCCTCGCAGGTTGGTAGCCGTCCCGAGGTATACCTGGTTGCCGAAGGACTTCAGTTCGTAGACGCCCGCCTCCTCGGGAACATTGAGCCTGACGTGATCGGCGTTCGCCGGTCGCCATGGCGAATGGATGGGCATGGTAATACCCACGCTCGACCGGTAGAAAGGCGTAATGGCTCTCCGGGTTACACAGCGATCGCGGGAGCCCAGTCGATCACACCCCGATCGCCGCCGCGAGCGAGAGGCCACTGGCGAGGGCTCCAAGTAGGTATCCCAGGATGGCTCCCCCGTTCAAAAGCGGAAGACCGGCATGCGGTTTACCCTTAAGCACCATATACATGAGCACGAGCAGCCCAGAGAGCGTCCCGATGATCGCCGTCAAGGCCGGGAGATTGATGAAGACCCAGGGAACGTCAAAGGTGGGGACAGACCCGCCATTGGCCGAGAGGAAGTACGCGGCGGAGGCCACGACGATAGCCGGCATAACGGCGTCACCGAGGCCAATGAACAGGGCGCCACGATCGATGGCCCCCTCTTCGAGTTCGGAGTCACCATCGTCCGATTCCGCAGACTGATCCTTCCCGTCGGACTCGCGGCCCCCAACCTCACCGTCCGAATCGTCCGCTTCAGGTGTCATTTCATCGGGCGTGGATCCTTCCTCGAGGAACGAGTACGACAGGGTCATCGGAACGACCAGGACGACGGGGACCTTGAGATCCATCACGCCCTCGGCGAGGTCCAACATGTGCTCGGTGCCATAGACGCTGATAGCGTCGTAGACTGCCAGTACGGACAGCAGGAGAATCGCCGGAAGGATCCCGAAACTGATCCCGAACAGGCCCGCCGCCCCGGCACCGATGATGACGCCAACGCCGTCGATCACGTACCATTCTGGGTGGACGAGCAATGCCAAACCGACGGCGACTGCGAGCCCAATCGCGATGGCAGGCGGGACGAATACGACGAAAACATACAGCGAAATCAATCCGCTAACGAACACCAACAACCCTCGGAGCAGTCGGTTCAATCCGTACTTGAACGCCGCGAGCATCAGGCCAGTCATAACGAGAATGAGGACGAGATAGAGCAGACTGTTCGCTGGATCCTGGGGGTTCTCTGTCTGTTGAAACCCGGCGTCGGCAAATGGATTGATCAGCGCGAGCGCGCCGAGTTGCACCAGCATGAAGATGAGCACAACCAGCGACACGGCCCCGGCGACGCGATAGCTATCCTTCATGTAGCCGTGGTTCGGGGCGGGGCCCCCAAGTGGTTTCTCATTTGCCAGCACTACGCGGAGAACAAATCTCAGCGGGCGTAAAGCGTCGCGCCGAGAAACGCGGCCGGACGACAGTCCTCCTCTGGCGTTACAGCGAGATATGGTCGATCGGCGGGTCCGAAGACGTCGACGAGCGTCCCCACTGACGTCAGCGACTCGTCGATGATTTCACTCCCGACATCGGGGAACTCACCGCCCGTAGCACGAAGAATCAAGAGGCCCTGGGCCGTCCGGACGGCCTCGCCGGCGCGTTGCATCACTCTCGGAGGGCGGTGACATACGCCGCCGTCGCCTGGACGATGTCGTTTTTAGCCGCGTCCTCGGCATTCTTCACGAGGACCCTGCCTCGCGTCAGCCAGGGCTCCCGGGAGTAGGTGACGTCGCGCTCGATGACCGCGTCGTAGCCGACCTGCTGGACGGCCTCCGCGATTTCGTCTACCTCGGGTTCCGGGACTGCGAGATCCGACGGCACCCGCCGCCCCTCGCGGCGCGTGCATTCGGCATCGAGATACGCGGGATAGATCACGTTCTCCACCATATACGATACTCGGAACCGGGCGACTTACAACCCTTCCGGTCAGCGGTCACGTCGGGCTAGCAATGCAACCGACCCCAGGATCGCCAGGAGGGCCATGACTGGCGTGAATCCTGGCAACCCGAACTCGTCGGGCTGGGCCGACGGTGACGTCGTGGATTGTTCATCTGAAGCTGTCGTTGTCTCATCGAGATCGTCACCGTCGTCAGCGACTGCCGTGGTCGTTTCCTCGTCGGTCGTCTCAGCCGTTTCGGTCGGTCCGCTCGCCGTCGGTTCGGGCGTCGTCGTGGGTGCGCACGCTGGTCGAACGTCGGTCGGTTTTTCCACCTGTGAAGCGGCTTCCTCGTACGCGTCCGGATAGAACGCCTTCGAGAGTTTCACTATCGGCTGGATAATCCGCGGGCCAGGCTGGCTGATGTAGTTCTCGTTGAGGACGACTGTTTGGTCTTCCGTCACGGCGATAGTCTCCTGGTATGCCGCCCCACCCGGCACTGACGGACTTCCGCTATTGAGCAACAACCATTCGACCGTATTGTTCGCGACGACCTCCTGGCTGATTTGTTTGTAGCCCGTGATGCCGGCCTCGGCGGCAACGTTCGTTCCGCCGGCAGCGGTGATGATCTCATCGATGAACGTCCCCTGGCCGGAGGTATACCCGAAGAAGTGATACAGTGCCATCGGCGATTCCTTCTCATCGGCTGCCGCTTTGGCGATTCGAACACCGTGTTGCATCTCCGCGACTGTCTCGGCAGCTGCGTCCGGCTCGTCCACGAGGCGGCCCGTCCGATTTACCTTGTCGTAGACGTCCTGGAGCCCCGTTGCTGACCGAAACTTGTAGACCATGATGCCGGCCGACCGAAGTTGCTGGATGGTCTCGTTGGGGACGATGTTTTCGGCGATCACGAGGTCAGGTTCCTGGGCGACCACCGTTTCCACCGACGTGAAGGTTTGCCCCGACCCGGAGACGTTCGCCCATCCATCCGAGTCGTTGAGATAACTCGCGTATTCGGTCGCGCCGACGATTCGATCACCGGCCCCGATCTCGACTAACGTTTGGGCCGTCCCGGGCCCCAACGCCACGATCCCCTCCGGTCGTTCTTCTACCGTTACTTCCGTTCCCGTCGCGTCCGTCGCGGTATACGGAAGTTCGCAATCGTCGGTCGATTGTTCGAGCGATTCCACGTTTTCAGCCGGCGCTCCGGTCGCTGTGCCACTCACCGGGACTGCGGCCGCCGCAGCCACGACCAGCAAAGCGACCAGCACGATCGCGCGTTGCTTGTGCATGAAACGAGATCATGGCCTATCCAATAAATATTTAACTAAAGCAATCCAGTTTTCATACATGGGAGTTGGGGCGCGGGCAACCCTCTGGTCGGCAGGGCTAACCGCAGTTCTCTTCGCGGCCGTTATCGGCTGTACGACGATCGGTGCCGTTAGTCTCGACTCGGTCGCGGTTGCGAAGGCGATTCTCGATACGCTCCCGGGCCTCTCGTTCGACGTCGAGGGACCGACCCGGATCATCGTTGTCGACCTCCGATTGCCGCGAATTCTGCTGGCAGCAATCGTCGGGTTTGCACTCGGTGCAGCGGGCACTGTCATGCAGGGGTTTTTCCGGAATCCCATGGCGGACCCCTCGATTATCGGCGTTTCGACGGGTGCGGCCGTTGGCGCGGTTGCGGTTATCGCCCTCCCTGCCCTGGCCCCACCGACCCTGGTGGTACTTGGATATCAAATCGCCACCGGTCTCCAGCTCGCGGCTTTCGTCACCGCCCTGATCACGGCTTTCGGCGTCTACCTGATTGCAACCGATGGCGGGCGGACGCCCGTTGCGACGTTGCTGCTGGCTGGGATAGCAGTCCAAACCTTCCTTGGCGCCGTCATTTCCTATCTCATGATCAATTCGGGGCGGAGTCTCGAGCGCGCCGTCTACTGGATGATGGGTCACCTCCACGCGAGTTCGTACCACGACGTTGCCTTTACTGGCGTGACGGTCGCGATCGGGTTTCCGATCTTGCTGGGGTTCGCGTCGGACCTGAACGTCCTCTTGCTCGGTGAGGAGGACGCCCATCATCTTGGCGTAGCGGTCGAACGCACCAAGGCAATCTTACTCGCCGTCTCGACCCTCGTGACCGCGGCAGCCGTCGCGGTTTCAGGGGTCATCGGGTTCGTTGGCCTCATCGTCCCCCACATGATGCGTCTGGTGGTGGGCCCGGACCACCGAATTCTCCTGCCCACGAGCGCGCTCGCGGGGGCGTCGTTCCTCGTCGTAACCGATACTCTCGCCCGGGCTCGGGTCGAGCAAATGCCGGTGGGGATCGTGACGGCAGCCCTTGGGGCACCGTTCTTTCTCTATTTGCTTCGCAGACGGGAGGTGACCGAACTATGACCCTGATAAACGTCGACGAGGTTTCGGTATCGCTGGGTGGGGCGACAGTCCTGGACGAAGTCTCCGCCAGGGTCCCAGAGGGTCGATTCGTCGGTCTTATCGGGCCAAATGGGGCCGGAAAGACAACACTTCTCCGGACCATGAGCGGCGTGCTTGAACCCGATGCTGGGCGCGTTACCGTCGCTGGCGACGATATTTCCGACCTCTCCTCAAAAGCGTCGAGTCGAAGCGTGGCCGTCGTTCCACAGGACACGACTGTCTCGTTCGACTTCAGCGTCGAACAGGTCGTCGAGATGGGTCGCCATCCCTATCGTTCGCAATTCGGGGGTGGGACCGCGGACGACCGGCGGATCGTCGAGACTGCGATGGAACGGGCGGACGTCTCGTGCTTTGCGGATCGCGCTATTGGTGCGGTTTCGGGCGGCGAACGCCAGCGGGCCATTCTTGCCCGCGCCCTCGCCCAAGACGCGCCAGTGCTCCTCCTTGACGAACCGACGGGGAGCCTGGACGTTACTCGTCAGGTCGAAACCCTCGCCCTGGTTCGGCAACTCGTCGAGGAGGGCAAAACGGCCGTTGCTGCGATCCACGATCTCGATCTGGCGGCCAGGTTTTGTGACGAACTCCTGTTGCTCTCCGGTGGCGACGTGGTGGCGACCGGGTCGCCCGACCGTGTTCTCGACGGCGATACCGTTTCGGACGCCTTCGATGGTCGCGCGGTGGTCGGTCATGACGCTATCACAGGCGCGCCGACCGTTCGAGCACTACCTGAACGGGTCGATTCACGGGTCTGTCGGGTGCACGTCATTGGTACTGGACATGAGGCAGCCGCCACACTCGCCCGACTCGTTGACGCCGGCTTCGAGCCAACGATCGGTCCCCTTCCCGAATCGGACGTGGCTGCGGAAGCGGGAAGGGCACTCGGGGTCGAGACCCTTGTTGCAGCACCATTCGAGTCCCTGGGTCCCAGGACGCTCGACGAACTTCACCACTACGCCGAAGCGGCGGATGCGACTATTATTGCCGGGGCCAGCGAAGGATTCTCACCGGTGATCGAGGAACTCGGTTCCGATCAACCTGTGGTCGCTGTCGAGGACGCCCTTGCGGATGGGCCACACCCATTGACGGAGTTCGACGGTGTTCGAACGGCGACGCTTGATGATTTACGGACTGCTGTCACTGATGTCGTCGATTCCGAGTCCAAGGAACCCGAAACCCCCGTTTCGGGACCAAAATAACCCCCGTGGCCCATCGCGAACCAGCAGTGGCATCGGTATGTGATCCATCCAATGCCGTGCGGTTTCCGGGAACGCTCGTAACTACGTCGTCTTCGGAGCTTCCGCTATTGGGATCTAATTCCTATTCGGAGCGTTTTCAATTGGACTCCTCGACTGATCCAGTAGCGTTCGTTTCGTTTGTGGAGACGGTAGCATCAGCCGCTGTTTCCATAGGGGATTCGTTTTCGACCGTCCCGTTCCCGCTCAGGTTTCCGGTAGCTTCGACTGCGGGTCCATCGAAGAGATCGGTCTGATTCGCGCTTTCAGGCCCGACTGACGCATTGAGGGTCGGGTTCCTCACAGTAGCGGTCTCGTTCCCGTCGGTGGCTGTTTCATTTCCTTCCGGGGCACTTTCGATCGGGTTGTTGCCGGCCGTGTTGCTGACGGTTACCGACGCAGAAAACTGAATTCCAACCGATTCCTCGTCTGTAAACAGGGCGGTGACGTAAAACCCGCCGGTAATCGTGGCAGCGAAGATGACGACAACGACCACGGAGAGCGCTAGGAGTTTCGAGGCCCTCATTTCGGCCGTCATCGTTCCCCTCCGGTCCCACCGTCGGTTGTCATCTGTCCGGGACGAGCCGTGGTGTCGGCGAACGCCGCCCAGAGATTCGGCTCAGGGAGGTCCTCGGCAACAACATCGTCTTCGAGGCTTTGCAGGGCACTCGGATCGCCGTCGAAAACGAAGGACACCGGCCCGCCAAGGGTCCGGTACCGACGTCGATCGGGATCCCACGTCACCGGAGCGCCACTGGCGCGAGACGTCCCGAGCAGATGCTCAATGGAGTCGACTTCGACGGCTGGTGGCGTGGCCGATTTGGATGGGGCACTGGTACTGAGGTCCCTTTCGCCACCCGTTTCCGCCGACCTCGGGGTGTCGCCGGACCAGTCGGCGCCCACGTAGAGGAACACTGCGAAGAGCAATGACAGGCCGGATCCCATGGCGACGGTGATCGAAATCGAGGTGAACAAGCGGGTTACAATCCAAATACTGTAGGCCGCGAAGGCTGCGAGCACGGGGAGGGCCAGCGTGAGTTCGCTCCGACTGATCGTGATACCCTCGCCGCTAGTTGGTGAAACCTCGGGAGCTTCGGTCGCCCCATGGTCGCCACCGGAAGCGACAGCCGTCGATTCGGTGCCCGTTGGGCGTTCGTCGGCAACTGCTGTCGAAGACCGTTTCCTATCCATCCGCGTCGATCGGACGATCGACCACATTTCGGAGAGGACTAGCAACGCGATCGGGAGGACGACGAGTGACGCGAACCCCAGCGGCGTGCCGATGAAGAAGATGACGTGTCCGATGTACGGAATCACCAAAAGGTGACCCTCGACGCTCATCAAGCGACCGATCACCTGCGCCTGTGCAACGGCTGTCGGATCGGGATCGAGATTGGCGTCACCCTGGGTGAGGAACTCCGGACCTGCGTCCGATTCCAAAACGGTGACGACCCGATGGGTCGTCGGAACGCCCTTCTGGCTCTTCTGGAACGCGATAACGTCTCCGCTTTCGATCTCGGTCGGATCCACGCTTTCGACGATGATGGCGTCACCGGCGCTGGCCGTGGGTTCCATGCTGCCCGAAAGCACCACGAAGCTTTGGTCGGCCCCAACGACGCCGGGGACCGCGTAGATCACGAAGGGAACGATGATCGCCACGAGCACGAGCAGCCCGAGCAGGTGGGTGCCACGCCGTGCGATCCGTTTCGAAGTTGATTTAATTGACATGATGGGTCACTCCATCCTCACCGTTCCGGCGACGGTCGCCGAACGTCCGCCTGCCGTGACTCTCGCTTCGACGGCGTACCGGCCGGCCCCGGTGGGGTTTGTAACGGGAGCGTATTCGACCACGAGCACGGTGCCGCCGACCAGTGACGTGGTTTCGTCGAACGTGAGGGCGAATTCGGTATCCTCTGCCGTCACCGCGGTAACCGTCGCTGTTTCGTCCCCGACTGTCGTCCGCGTCGGTGTCGCACTGGCCAGGTCGACGTCCCCGGCGTATTCGATCGCGAACTTCGACAGGGCCAGTCCGTCCAGCGACTCCGGTACCGGCATTTCGACCTGGTGGGTGCTACTGGCTCCAGTCGACGACGGGTCGATCAGGACCAGGGGTTCTTCTTCCGGTTCGAGAACGAAGCCGCCGTTCTCGTCGTCGTACTCGTATTTGAGACCGGTTTCGCCCTCAGGGGCGGGACTGGGCGGTGCCTGTCCCGGTCGTTCCGGTCCCCCATGACCGACCGTCGCCATCCCGGACGTTCCACCGTCGAAATTCTCGAATACTGGGCCGGCCTGCGTTCCATAGTAGAGTACAACCGTCCTCACCGCGACGGACGACTCCCACTGGATCTCGACGGGTTCCCCCTCGCCGTCGTTTCGCCAGGTGAACTTGACGTCGTCCGGATCAAGCACGGTTCCGTCGGGCACGCAGAACGCAACGAAACTGATCGCCGGCCCCTCGTCACAGGCACAGTCCTCACTGGTTTTACAGATCGCCTTGCAGCGATTCGACCATGGCCGCTGTGGTCCGCCGCTGTGTCTGGCCTGGTGGGCGAAGAACTCCAGTTCGAGCGTCGCCGCGTCGTCCTCGCACAATTCGTCTGCCACGCGCCAGGAGAGCACGAAACAGATTCGTTCACCGGGCTGAACGGGGTCCCGTTGCAACAACTCCCCGGATCCGAACTGGTTCATCACCTCACAGAGCGACCCCCGGGCGAGAACTGGGTCGAATTCACCGATCTCCCCGGTACAGTTTCGATCTTCTCGGACTGTCACCCGTAACGCCTGTTCGAGCCCACACCGACCCATGGGGCAATTCGTGCGGAACCAGACGTAGCCCGGATTGTTCCGTCCATCGTCCGGCAGTTCGACGCGAACGGTTGCGCTCCCTTCCTTCGCGCCGTCGAGGTCGATCGGAACGGAGACTCGGCTCCCGGGTCCGGGCTCACAGTCGCCATCGTCATCGGCGCACACCTCGAGGTCGAGGGCTCCCGCAACCAGTTCGTTTCGGACCCCGTCGCGGTCCCGCAGGACCGCGTTGGATCCGGCCCCGCCTACTGTGCCCAGTGCCCCAACTGTCGCTAAACCTCCCAGCACTCGTCGGCGGGATACTCCTTTTCGAGTCATTGTTCCTCCTGGTCGTTCCCAACAGGCCACTGTTCGGCCGTCCCGGATTGTTCCAAAAGATCGGTATCGAACCGTCGTGTCGCCGACCACTCCCCCGGTCGACTTCCCCGATTGTCAGTTAATGATCCGCTGTGTGACAGCGTAACTGTATCTCCCTGTACCGACTCGAACGTGACCATTTGCTGGGACGGAAGGGAGACCACGAACCGCCGGCGAATCGAACGGAAATTCGCTCGGATCATTGCTCCTCACAAAGCGATGGGGTGAACGCAAGCGTGAATGCTACTTCATCGGATTGGATCTGATTCGAGGTCTCGATCGGAAGGTTCCAGTCAACCCCGATACAGTAGGTTCGAGCCTGAGATGCCAGACAGTCGACGAGTTGGACATCGTTCTCAAATTCGTCAAGGACTGTTTCGAGCGTCCCGGTCCCGATCGTTTCTTCCCCGGGTCCCTGGGTGCCGTCACAGGCGCCGAATCCTCCCAGTGTCTCGACCCCGGAATCCCGCCAGACGGTCATTTCGAGGCTTGTAGCCAGTTCACCGTCCGGAGTGACGTCCCCGGCAACGAGTTCGGGTTCGGTGACACCGTTTTCCTGGTTGCCATCGAGCGAACCGGACATCGTGATGGTCACGGGATCGTCGGCGACGGCCTCCAGACCGACGTGGAGGCGGCCGCTGTCACCGGGCAACACGTCCACGAGTTCGATCACCGGGCCTGTCACGTCGTCGACGTAAACCGGTGACTCGTCCGGATCGAGCGTTTCCGAGACGTTGGCCGCCGTGTCGTTCCCCTGCGATTCGAGCGGTCGACCGTTATACGTCTCGTACCACGCCACGCGGAGGGCTTCTTGCTCCACCTGGGTGGCGGCGTACGTGTATTTGGTATACGGCTGTGGTCCCCGGGTCACGACGACGGAGACGCCGGCTGTGATAGCGAGCGCTCCTGCGCCCATTCCGGCGAGGATCGTTCGTCGATTGTATCGTCCCTTTGTCATGGTATTCATCCCCGTCGTGGCGATCCCGAGGGGAAGGACCCACCGACGGAATCGAACCGTCGGACGATCGGCGTCGGTCTTCTTGGCCACAGGGCGTGGATTTCGAAGGCCGGCCGCCGCGAACCACCGTGGGTCGGTCAAATGTCTTGTCGGCCGATTATTCGGATACCTCGGTCGTCGTCTCGACCACGGTTTCCTCCGGTACCATACCGAGCCCGTCGTTGTGTCGGCACTGCTCGGTGTAGAAGCCGAGGTCGAAGGTCACGGAATCGGTCTGGATCTGGTTGGCGTGGTCGATCGGGACCCACCACTGGAACCCGAGGTAGTGGGTCGTCCCGTTGCCGGCGAAACACTCTCGGTCAGGGTCGTTCTCGGGGTCCGAGATTTCGTCGAATGCGGTCGTCAGATCGCCATCGAGGGGAACGCCGCGACCGTCATTGTCCGTCAAGACGCTTAGCGCCTCACGAAGCGTTCCCTGGAAGAACACTTCGTCGGACACGGCAACCAGCGCAACGAGGTCGTCGGCGACTGCTGCAAGGTCGTCGAGGCCGACCACGAAGGCGAACCCTGGGCTCGCAATGTAGTCCGTGAGGTATTCCTGGAACGACGTCGAGAGGCCGTCGTCGGCCGCGAACGGGTTGTCAGCGACGTTGACGGTCACGATTCGCGTCGTACTGTCGCGAACGCTCTCGGCGACCAGGGCCGCTTCCTCCTCTTCGGTGTCGACGATGTAGTCAGGGGCCGTTCCGTTGCTACCACCGTCGTACTGGTCGTTGGTGTCGTCGAGCGAAAACCCAGTCTCGTCCGGACTCCCACGCGGTGCGGTATACCCGCCGGCCGAATACTGGGTGTTGTTGTAGTTTGGACCGCCGTCGGTGATGACGACGATTACCTTTTCCGCACCGGGCCGGGCGTTGGTCCCGTTCCGAAGTTCCTGGTCAGCGATATCGACTGCTGCGGGCAGGGGCGTGTTGCCCGAGAAGTCGAAATCAGAGCCTGAGAACGGGCCGAGACTCCCCACTGGCCCGAGTTCGACGAAGTTGTCGATGCTGTCGTCACCGAACGTGAGTCCCCCGACCTGGACGTCAGCAGAGTCCGGGAGCGCGCCGACGAACGCGTTCACACCGTCGATGAGGTTCGTTTGTTCGTCACCGGTGATGGAACCCGAATCGTCGATTGCCAGCATGACGTCGAGTTCGCCCGCGACCACGTCCACCTGGTTGTTACCGTTCGGGTCGTACCAGAGCCGGGTGACGATCCCGTCCAGGAGTTCGACTTCCTCGGGGTTGGTCGAGTCCGGGCCACCGATTTCGTCGGGATCCTTCGACTCGGGTTCGCTGTGGCCGTTCTCGCTGGCTTGGACGAGGTCGCCGTTCAGCCAGACGTAGCCAGGGTTGTCACACAGGTGGAAACTGAACGTGACCTCCCCGAAATCGCCGGGCTTGACGTCCTCGATGTTGATCAATGGGTCGCCGGGTTCGGTCGTTTGCCCCGCGAACGTCCCTTCGGTTCGGAGTCGCGAGAAAAGACCCGGGTCCTCCTCTCCCACGTCGGTGAGAACGTCACAGGCGAAGGCTTCGTCGAACTCGTCCTGTTGTCCGTCCTGTCCGCCGCCGTTCACCAGGCCGTCAGGGTACGCTTCGACCGACGTCGTTGCCCAGAGGCCGTCTTTCGCATCCGCCTTCTCGTCTCCCGTTTCGCCATCGAAGACCAGTTCGATGGGTCGTGCGTCAGGGATGAGGGTGCCGTTCGAGTCCAGCGGTGGGAGCACGTAGTCCGGCTCAGTTTCGCCCGTGGGCATGGACGCGTACGCTGTCTCGTCACTGGACCAGTCGGAGTAATGTTCCTCCCAGTCGACCTTCATGTCGAGGGCCCCAGCGACGAGGCTGTTGTTCGTGAACGTTTCGTCATCGCTGAAGTACGCCGACGTGCCGAGGCCCGCGCCGGCGGAGGCGATACCGACGGCACCCAGTCCCGCGAGGACTTTGCGCCGCGTCAGATCGATTGTGTGTTTGTCCGTCATGGTTGCCGCCCCCGCAGCACGGGAGCAAGGACCCACCGGCGGAGTCGAACCGCCGCGAGGCACCGGCTTGGGTCGTTCCTGAATTGGTGTTAGCTGGTTCTAGAGCAGGTCGATTTCCTGGTAGGTACTTGCGTCGTCGAAACCACCCGGTCCGAAGCAGAAGTCGGGCGTAAAGTTCACGACCACGTTCCCCGGTCCACCCGGTGGAGTTTCACTTGCGTAACCAGCCTTCCCTCCAATTGCGAAGGTGGTCCCGAGGACACTCCGGTCGATTTCGATCGTGTATTGACCGGCTCCATCCGCTGTGCCCGAAATGCCAGTGGGGAGCCCGGGAGTCATCCCGGATGCGACCGGCGATTCGTACTGCCATCCGGTTCCTGCCGTGTATCCGACCTGGAAGTCGCCCAGGCCGTCGCCGTCCGTTTCGAAGGCCAATCCGAAGTTATCGGGGTATTGTCCGCCGACCAATTCCTTCGCAAGATCGATGGAAAACACGACGGGGTCACTGCTGGTATCGACGGTCAGTGCTTGTTCGTCCCCAAGGCCCCCGTACGGGAGCGCGATCGGGTCCGAAAAGTCACAATTCTGGGAGTCAACACCGCTGAAGGCCTGCGTGGTGACGAAACTCGAGACCAACATGCCGGCCCCATCATTGTGTCGACACTGCTCAGCGTAGAAGCCAAGATCGAACTCGACGGAGTCGGTCTGGATCTCGTTTGCGTGATCCACAGGTAGTCGCCAGTGGAAGGTGACGTAATCTGTCGTCGAGTTCGGGTAGCAGTCACGGGCTTGGGCAGTGTTTCCGTCGTCGTAGTCCATCGGCGTCGACCGGTCTCCGTCCAGTGGAATGTACCCGTTATTGGAGTGCATTACCTCGAACGCCTTCTCGAGAGTCGCGGGGTTGTCGCCAGTCTCGTCCGTAAACCCGCCGACCCCAGGACCGAAGATGACGGTGTCAGTCTCCGGATCGAACTCGCAATCCTGATTCTCGTCGTAATACACCGTGACGATGATGGATTCCTCGAGTTCGCCGCTTTCCTCGCCGTCAATCTCGTCCGGATCCGTCGACTCGGGCTCCGTGAATCCGTTCTCTTGGCTTACCAGATTATCTGCATACAGCCAGATGTACCCCGGATTGTCGAAGAGGTGGAGGCTGAATTGCAGACAGCCTTCGTCGCCTGGTTTGACGTCGTCGAGACTGACGAGTGCAGCCTCGATATCGTCGTCGTCAGCGAATTGATCCCTGAACGCTTCTTCAGACTCAATCTCTTCTCTCGAAAGGATTTCATAGGGGTCGGGATACGAGCCGGTCACTGCCCAACTCTGTGGATCGTCCCGTGTTTCTTCGGCCATATCCGAGTAGTACCGGTTGATGTAGTCGACCTTCAGGTCGAAGGAACCGGCGACGAGCAGGTTGTCCTCGAACGTCTCCTGGTCCGAAAAGTACGCTGAGGTTCCGAGGCCAGCTCCTGCTGAGGCGATACCGACGGCACCCAGTCCCGCGAGGACTTTGCGCCGCGTCAGATCGATTGTGTGTTTGTCCGTCATGGTTGCCGCCCCCGTCGCTTGGGAGCTATGACCCACCGGCGGAGTCGAACCGCCGAAATCGGTGGTCGTGAAGACGACCGAAAGCAACCGACGTGAGTCGGGAAGTCAGATAGCGGTGCTATTTATTGCGGCGCGGTAGTCGTCATCTCGGGCGCCTGGCCACTACCGTCGTTGTGGCGAGCCTGCTCGGTGTAGAAGCCCAAGTCGAACGTCACCGAGTCGGTCTGGATCTCGTTGGCGTGATCGACCGGGAGCCACCACGCGAGGCCGAGGGCGTTCGTCGTGGAGTCGACGAACGGATCGCGTGCGGGATCGTTCGCCGGGTCCGCGAGTTCGTCGAACGGAGACTCACGGATGCCGTCGAGGGGAATACCGTAATCGGTCCCGACTGTAGCCAACAATTCGCGGAGCGTTCCGCGGAAGAAGGCTTCCTCGCCGGCCAGAATTTGTCCGATCTGAGCAAAGATTGCCTCAGCTTCGTCGATGTCGCTCGCGAGGTAGGCGTATTGCTCCTTCGGAGTGCTGGCCATGTCTTCCATAAGCTGGGCCAGCGAACTCCCGGCAGAGACACCGTAGGCAATGGTGTATAGCTCGACGCCGTCACCTTTGAGCGCCGTCGCCTCGTCGACGGGGTCGTCGCTCCCGTCGCCGTCGTCGTCCACATTGGGCGAACCGTCCGAGAGGAGGACCGTGATGTTCGGCGTGTTCGAGTCGCCCAGGGTGTTTGGATCGACTTCGGCGCTGACGTCCGTCCCCGAGAGGATGTCGCGAGCGCCGTTCAGACCGCCCTCGATGTTCGTGCTGCCGCCGGTTCCGAGTGCATCGATGGCTCCTTTGATGACAGTCTTGTCCGAGGTCAGCTCCTGAGCGAGGTATTCCTGATCGTCGAAACCAACGAGTGCGATCCGAACGTCGGGCCCGACGGCGTCCACGAGGCTCTTCGCACCGGTTTTCGCGTTGGCGATCTTGCTGCCACTCATCGAACCGGACGTGTCCATCACGATGACGACGTCAGCGTCCCCGCCGCCCTCGGCGCCGGGTTCGAAGACATTGTCGCCGTCTTCGTCGTACCAGAGCAGGGTTTGGATTTCGTCGAGGAGTTCGACTTCATCGGGGTTCGTCGACTCTGGACTACCGATCTCGTCGGGATCGTTCGCCTCCGGCTCGGTGTGACCGTTCTCCAATGCTTCGCCGAGTTCACCTTGCAGCCAGATGTACCCTGGATTGTCACAAAGGTGCATGCTGAGGGTGAGTTCCCCGAAGTCGCCGGGCTTCACGTCGTGAAGGTTGACGAGTGGGGCAATTACGGGGTCTACCGATCCTTCGCCCTCGAGCCATGCATCGTAATTGAGGATCGTGTCCTCGTTTGCTGTCCGCTTGCCATCGCCGCGACCGTTCGTCGGGTCGAGGTTCGCGTCAAGCTGGGCGAAGTCCTCACACGCCTGGTAGTAGGCGAAGTCGATGTCGTCCTGGATGCCGTCATCAGAATCCCCGGACCCATTAACGCCTGCGTCGGGATACGCCTCGAGGGACGTACTGTCCATGAACGCATCGATGTCATCCGCGTGTACGTACACCTGAGGGTTCACGGGGTCAGGGAAGCCAACGTACATGTCGGCATCGTCCCCGGTTGGTTCGCTATAGAGGAGCCGGATCCCGTCGGCGAGCGCGCCCATGTAGTAATGCTCTTCCCAGTCCACCACGAGGTCGAGCGACCCCGCGGTAAGGGTGTTGTTCTCGAACGTTTCCACGTCGCTGAAGTACGCGCTGGTACCGAGACCCGCGCCCGCGGACGCGAGACCGATGGTCCCGAGCCCGGCGAGTACTTTCCGACGCGAGAGATCGATGGTGTTCTTCTCCGTCATGGTTGTTTGTATCCCCCGCCCTCGTGCGATGTTCGTCGGAGCAGGTGAACAGCTATTAAAAGGGGGGTATCTGTCTTAGGTAATAGTAGGCAGGAGGATATTCAACGACCGGTGGACTTTGGACGAATTTCAGGTAACGAGTCGTAGCCCTACGGTAAGGGCCGTCCTAAACTAACCGAATTGAACCCGAAGAAGGATTCCGACGGCGTTCTGTTCCAATGGGGAAATGAAACCTCCAGCAGCATCATCTTCCCGAAGCAGGCGGGCAGTTGACAAGCAATTGAATACGATTGACAAGCCGCCACATCCATTTCGTTCGACCCAGGTAATGTGCACATTCTTATAACCTCAAGCCCATTACAAACTGATCAGTGGTCCATTTGATAGTTGAGCAAGTGGACCATCTTCGGGATCCAATACACACAAGGGGAAACCATGTCAAGAGGCAAAATTCGACAGTCAACGGGGGAACGTGAGGAAAACAACGAGACGGCAATCCATGACGTGTTGCGAAACGATCGGCGGCGTTCCGTCATTAGCGCTCTCAGCACGTCGGGTGGGCACGTGGAACTTCGGTTCCTGGCTGATCAAATCGCCGAGGAGGAAACGGGGACTTCACCACCTCCAAAGAATGCACGGAAAAGCGTCTACAATTCACTGCATCAAACGCACCTCCCGAAACTGGCCCGTGAAGGGGTTGTTAAATACGACCGGAACCGGAAGCTAATTAACCTTAATCAGGCGCGAGAGGTGAAGCAGTTCATGCACGTGAAGACACCGTATGGCGGAACCTGGTCGACGGTTTACCGCACGATAGCCACGTTCGGGTTCTTGATAATAATGCTCTCTTTGCTCGAGGTTCCAATCGTCGCACGCCTCGATCCACTTCTCTGGACCAGCATCGGGCTTGGTCTCGTCGCCGTTTCGACGGCGTATCAACTTTGGCCGTTGCCAATGGTATACTTCAAACGACTACTTTAGGGGGCGGGTCTGATGGGTGCGGTAATTCGTGAGAAACACGATTGGCCGTTTGGGGGTGGGCTTTACTCCGGGTTTCGATTCCAGAAGATGGCCGCCAACGCGCAGACAATGTCCAGCGAGAGTACAACCGCGGACATTTTGAAGGGCTCGAACCGATATAATGACAGCACGTTGGCTCCTGCAACGATCTCGGCGTCGAGCCTGAAGCCGGGGAAGGCCCGAACGGCGAAGAAGTGAACTGGAAAAGTGATTTTGTCAGCACCGCATACACTGAGCAGTCCGGAAGAGTTGAAGAGTTTCTTCTCAGGTACCGGAAAGCTACAATGACGCCTCGGATGAAGTTCCTGAAGAATACTAAGCGGAATCGGTGTCTAAGTTGGCAGAGTGATTGATGGTGCTATCAGCGATGCTATTCGCAGAAAGGTAGAGTTTCAAGTACCCGGACAGGTTCTGTGGATCCAATGAATCGGCGTGCATTTCTCACTTCGACCGCGGCAACAGGCAGTGTGATCGCGGTTTCAGGTTGTCTCGGTATACTCGGCGGCGGTGACGACGGTGGTGGCGATGATGAACAGGTTGGCCACCGCATTACGGACGATGACGGCGACAACTACGTAATGAATCGCGTTGATTTCGTTGACCAAGCCGGCACGCTCGGTCAGCTCGCCCACATGGAGAATGACACGGAGGCCGACGATCTCCTCAACACCTACTCGGAGGCGGACTGGCAGCGGATGAACGACAACGACCTCGAGTTCGCCCGTCAGACGCTCGAAAACAACGCGCTCGACGAGCAGAAGCTCCAGTACATGAAGAACATCGGTCGAGGCATGCAGCTCTTCTACGAAGCACACGATGGACGGACCAACCTCGCTGTCGGCGGAACCCTGCAGGAACCGGCATTCTACGAATTCCCGGACGCTATGAAGGACACCCTGTGGAACTTCGAATACGACAGCCTCGCCGAACACGAAGGGTAACACTCTGACCCGGAAAGAACCATGAGGAAATAGTGAAATGAGCAGGAGCTAGTGAACTCGTCCGGGGTATGAATATGTAGCGCTATATGATTTATATGTTCCATGCCGTATAATAATTTATCGGTATTGATAATTTTCGGGGTGGATTTGAACCGAACTGCAACCGTCAACGGTGCAAGCAATCAGCAATGACGGGTCCTCGTCGAGATAAGGAACGGAGGGAATGATAAGTCTCCATCGAACAGTTTTGCGCTTTAGCAGGGGTTTGCTTCCGGGCAGGGTCGCCCTCTGATGCCTTCTGGCCCTAACGGGACCGATAGCTGCGGGACTGTCTCAATTGAGTTTGAGAATGATTGTTCCCATCGGTACCTCGATACTGATTTTCAGTCACCATGGTTCTTGCAAGACGTCCCTTGTAACCCTCTGGAAGGGTACAAATCGAAGCGACGTTCGAAATTGTCAGGGTCTTTAAAGTGATCCACGGCGATTTTACCCATAACGTGCGCAATGTAAGTCAACGGTGGAAAGCTTGGGATCCGGAGCGAAGGGGTCTGGAATCGGCGTAGTTCCAGCGTGTGTAACCTCGAGTGAATTTGGCCATTTCCACCAGTGGTGGGGCTCTTTGAGAATAGAATGGTCCAAAGGAATCCTGGTGCACTTTCCCCTTGTTTTTCAAAGACTGGAAGTTCAGGGAACATTGCAAATGCGGACCATGCTTTCCGGGACGTGACCCCAGGGGTCTGCGCCCCACGGACGCCCATCGACACGAACAGCGGCGGGCAAGTATTGGGACATTTGATTCCACAGTGAAATTTGGCAAAATAGGTTATTCTGCATTATGGGCCCATTATTTATGGATCGGGCACCAATAAACGGGCAGTCCGCCGGAAAATAGGGGTCCATAATTGAGAATAAAGAGTCTTATCCTGGAATGTGGGATTAAATTGAAGGTGATCGGGGGAGATGGTGGCATATGACCGATGAAGACGTCGATACTGAGCGGTCCGTGGTGAAAACCTACGTTCCGGCCTATCAAAAAGCCCTGTGGCAGCGCCAAGCGGAGACACTCGAGATGAGTCAAAGTGAGTTCGTTCGGACGATGGTCCAGGCTGGACGCCGTGGTTTTGATGGTTTTGAGGACGAGCAGACTTCAACGAGGGAGTCCACCGAAGAAGTGGAGTTCGCAGCTGACACGGAAGAGTCCCAAAAAGCCGGCACTGAACCCCAACGGATCGACGAACACCTGGTCAACGAACTCTCCCCTGGGGAGCATCGGTCCTGGGAGGAACTCCGTGATGCCCTCGCCGAAGAACTCGTCGACGAACCGCTCGAAGACGCACTCCAACGACTCCAGCGAAAGAACCGAGTCCAATATAGTGGCCGTCATGGCGGGTATACCGTCGTAAACGAACAATGAGTGGCAATCGTTCGGATGACGTCGAGGATCCGGTAGAGCATTTCCTCCAGGACATCGTCTATCATGGCAAAAGTGAACGAACTCGGGCGGCGTACGAACGTGTGCTGCGACGGTTCGAGCATTATCTCGCGGATACCGACTCCCGGGATATTGGGTCAGCGAGTCAACGAGACTGCATGGCCTGGATCCATGAACTTCGGGGAACGGCCAGCACGTCCACTGTCGCCACGTATGCAGCCTACCTGCACCGGTTTTACGGGTATATGGTCCAGATCGGGGAGTTCGAGTCCAATCCCATGGCACTCGTCATGGAGGAACTCGACGAAACGATCGATGCCGATCCGACTCGTCGGGATCTTTCGATTACGGATATGCGGACCTTCGTTGCCGGGATATCACATCCACTGGAGCGGGCGGTGATCGTTACCTTACTCAAAACTGGTATGCGGGTCGGTGAATTGTGCAATCTCGATCGCCGTGACCTCAATTTGAAATCAAATCAACTCGATTCGGGCCCTACTGAGCCCAGACCTGCCTTACAGGGGAAATTGAACTCGATTTATGTGGACGATTCGCCATCTCGAGGGACTGTCCATAACGGTGAACGGCGCACTGCATCGAACAAACGGATGCGTGAAACCGTCGTTCCAGTCGATCAGGAACTTGCCAGGGAGCTCACACGGTGGTTAGCCGTTCGGCCCGATCCCAGATCGTCGGCTGGACCCCTGTTCTCATCAACAGGGGATCAATGGGGCGCGAGGCTCACCACCGACATGGCCTATCACATCGTGGAAGAACAGGCTACTGATATGGGGTGGCACCGAGCAGGTGGCGGTCCGGAAGAGAACGTAACGCCACATTACTTTCGGCACTTCTTCACGACACATTTGCGTGACCGAACTGGTGATAGGGGTATCGTGAAATATCTCCGTGGCGACGTGGCCTCGGACGTCATCGACACGTACACGCACAATTGGGGCGACCGCGTTCGGAAAGTTTATGAAGCAAACATCTATTCTTTGCGGTAATGTGACCTTTTCTCGAGGACTTTATTGGTCGACACGCGACTTATAAACCACATATCGCTATAACTTCGATGGGGGGTCGAATCGGACTCGAGTTACCATTTTGAACTCGGCGCATCGGCCGGAAGCACGGATAGCAGACGGGTTCGGCAACCATTGAAACATCGACCCTGGCGTCTTCAACCAAGCCCTCTATCATCGGCCGATTCGGCCGCCAGGTATTTGCTGACAAGAATACGATTCGGTTCGATATTCTGGCTGTCGTTGGGTTACCGACGGTATTTTTTTGGTTCGAATCTCGACCCTGACCTGCCGGGGTCTCCGAACTCAGATGTAGAA
>JBKEGM010000009.1:0-22659 GCA_046710005.1 Natrialbaceae archaeon | reverse complement strand
GATGCGGTACTTGCTGATTCAATTTCGACCGGGGCAGATTAGCGCAGGTAACGATTCTTTTGCGTCGAAACGTAACGTATATTGACGATTAGGAGGTCAGCAATTGCCAAATTTACCGATCTCTACGATTTCTTGGCACCGGAGCGTGCGATTACTGGTTCAGACATGAAATTCATCGAAAACGGGTCGCGAAGTGGTCTGACGGCCCCTCACTCGTCGAAGGGCAGTTCGGGTTCGTAACCGATCGCCTCGACGGCCGCATCGAGGACACTCTCGACGTTCTCGTCCTCGGTAACGCTCATGTAGTGGTCCGCCGCCACATCTCGCGAGCGGTCGGCCTTGTTGGAGATGGTGAAAACAGGAACGGACCCGAATCGCTCGCTGACCTGATCGCGCAACTCGAGCTGGGCCTCGAGGGTGTATCCGCAGGTCTCGCTGGGGTCGACCAACACGAGGACGCAGTCCGCGAGGTGCTCGAGCGCCGAGACGGCCTGGGTCTCGATTTCGTTCCGTTCGTCGGCCGGCCGATCCAATAGCCCGGGGGTGTCGACGACCTGGTATCGGATACGCTCGCGTTTGGCGTGTCCAACCCCCAGCCCGGTCGTCGTGAAGGGATACGAGGCGGTCTCGATCCGGGCCCGCGTCACTGCGTTGACGAAGGAGGATTTTCCCACGTTCGGGTAGCCCGCGACGACGACGGCCGGTTCGTCTGGCTTGAGATCGGGCAGGTCTCGGAGGGCGTTGCGGACCTCGTTGACCAGTACGAGGTCGTCCTCGACCTCCCGTACGACGTCGGCAAGGCGGGCGAACGCCTGCTTGCGGAGTTTTTTGGCAGTCTCGAAGTCGGTCCGGAGTCGACCCTGGTATTCGTCGTGGATATCGCGGGTCTTCCCGCTCGCCCACCCGATCTCCGAGAGACTCTGGCGGACAGCATCGACGCCCTCCTCTGCCTCGGTTTCGCCAGCGACCACAGCGTCCGCGAGTTCGTAGTAGAAGGGGTCGATCGCGTCGAAATCCGGCCAGGCGGTGACCACGTTCTCCAGGTTGTCCGACAGGACGTTCGCCGCCGTCATGAGCATCGACTGCTGGCCCTCGGCACCCGGTTTGGACCGCCCGGCCCTGGCGGCCCGCGAGAACGCTTTGTCGATGAGTTCCTCCGACGTGGGCGTCGTCGGCAGGTCCTCGAAAATCATGCCAGAGCGTAGCTGGTCCGGCCATAAAAGGTCATGCTTTGCGTTCGGCGATCGGTCGTCGTCGGCCGGCGAGGATTACTCAGGAGGATCGGTCAACTCGTCTCGGCGAAGACGGGGCCTGAATCAGGATGCTCCCGACGGGACGGAGGCTCTATCCCCGGAAGGGTCCCCATCAGAATGCCGTACCGCGGTCACGTTTCGTATCTCGAACCGGGCCCCCTCCGCCCCGTCGCGCCCGACGGCGTCGATCGTCCAGCCGTGGGCTTCGACGACGTTCTCAACGATTGCGAGACCCAGCCCAGTCCCGTCCCGATTCGTCGTCTCCCCGGCTTCGAAGATTTGCTCCCGCTTGCCCGGGGGAACCCCCGGGCCGTCGTCGACGACGGCAAACCCATCGAATCCAATCGCCGGACTCTCCCCATCGTCGATCAACTCGATTGTGACGGTGACCGCTGACTGGCTCGGATCGGCTTGGTCCTCCTGAGCGCCCGGTGGAGGGGTCTGGGAGCCATGCTCGACCGCGTTCCGGAACAGGTTTTCGAACACTTGCTGGAGCCGCGAGGGGTCGGCCTGAACGGTTGCCGTGTCGGCGACGACGAGGTTCGCCCCACCCGTCTCGACGACGTCCCAGGCAGCCCGGGCTTGCCCGGCAATGGAGACCGGTTGGGTCGACTCGATGGTCTGGCCCTGACGTGCGAGGGTGAGCATCTCGTCGAGGAGCGTCTCCATCCGGTCGAGCGACTCGTCGACGCGGTTGAGTTGGTCGTCCTCGTACCTGTCGCCCAGGAGGTCGACGAACCCCGACGCGACGTTCAGGGGATTGCGGAGGTCATGACTGACGAAGGAGGCGAACTGGTCGAGCTGTTCGTTCTGGCGCTCGAGTTCCCGCTCCCGTTGGATGCGGGCGGTGATGTCATGCAGGACGACGATCTGTCCCGGCGGTCCGTCCTCGGGCCCGAAATCGGAAACGGTCACGGCGTATATCTTCGGTTCACCGTCGACGATCACGTCCTGTTCGCCGGATGAAAAGCAGCCATCCTCGGACAGGTCGAACCCCGACGGCAGGCATTCAACCGCCCTTTCGCCGACGACGTCACCGTCCAGGTGGAGCATCGATCTCGCCGCGGGATTGACGTCGACGATCCGGCCGTGATCGATCACGAGGACGCCATCGGTCACCTTTTCGAGCACGGCCTCGCGGGCGATTGGCGTGACGTCCGTTAATCGATACCGAAAGAGGGCCACGGAGAGGGCGCTCCCCGAGACGACGAACGTCAGGGGCGTGAGGTCGTGGGCGATGGGTCCGAGGAGATAGAGGGCATTGGCCACGATCGGGACCAGCACGGCAACCGTTAGCGCGATCACCTGGCCACGGTACAGCCGCTGGCTCCGAAGGATCATCCGCAGGAGGAGGACCAGTCCCACCAGGAGGAGGACGTATGAATACGTCGCATGAAGCCAGAAAGCCGGGCCGTGAGCGACTTCCAGCCCCGACACGCTGGCGCTGGAGACGGTGATTTCCTCCCAGACCAGTGGAACGGGGCGGAGCCACGAAACGGACAGAAACAGCAGTGGCTCGATTGCGAGCACGCCAAGGAGCCGCTTCGTGACGAGGTCAGCGTTGTGAGTGTATTCAAGCGTGAACAAAAACCACCCCGCCACCATGAGACAGACACCGAGGTACACGAACCGGTTGAACGTCAGGGTCGGTTCCGGGACGGGGGCGAGGGCTGCGGCCGTCTCCGCGGCCAGCCAGATCATGGCACCGATCATGAACCCCAGGAACCACCGCGCCCCCGTCGTCGACCGGTTCCGCCAGGCCAAGACCGCGAGGCCGACGGTAACGCCGAGGGCAACCACGAGGATCGGAACGAACGGATGAATTCCCGCCATCCGTAGAGTGATTCCACGCCAACACCCAAGTGGTCTTGGGCCAATTCTCGTGCCCATTAGGTGAAGTCAATGCTCGCCTATGGAGGGTGTCCTATGTATTGCATTTCGTTGCGGTATTCAATAGCTTGCATGAGCGGTCGGCGGTTGGGATACCCATCGGTTCCCATTAAGTCGAAGGGTATCATCCGTGTCGGCGTGTCTACAAAAACCACCGGCCATCCAGACATCGAAACCTACAATGGGGCTCTCACGACCGGGGACAAATTGAACGATATCCCGAATATCGCCCAGCCCCGGGTTTTTTGACGAATCGAATGTAGCCGTTTTTGACCTCAGCACCAGGCACGTCTTTCGACAGAATCGGGCCGATCTCAGGGAGCTCGGTTTTGACGCCAGTCCGCGGACAACTGGACTACTCTCAGTGAGACCGAGATAGTCGTCAGTATGAGCTGGCTGAAAGGTAGCTGAGGAAGCAAACGAAAGAGAACAGTTTCCTGATTTGTTGTCAGCCTAACCGAACATCTGGCGCATCGATGGAGGATTGTGATAATTTTGTAAATATATAACAAATTATTGCTGGTATTTTGTCAAGTGGAGCGTTCTTTCACAACTGGATGAGGCCCACAGTAGATTGGAGTCCGGATGTTGCCTCTTGACAGCGAGAGGTTTCCATGAGTAGGAGTTCTGATTTGGAAATCCCATCAGATATCGAATTGTTGGACGAGCTTTTCTATAGGTCTGTCATCGCCTACACGGCAGAGTCCTCGCGGCCAGAATGATTCCTCGTAGTCGAGTAGTCGGTTAACGATGTTGCGCTCAATATCAATCGAATCGTCGGATTCATCCACGACGTAGACGTCGAGAGCAGGTCCCTCGTTCCATCAGGGAGGATTGTTTCCAGCGTTTAGCGGTGCGTACGAGTCCGTGTGGTAGGCCACTCGCCACAGTTTGAGGACAGCACGCGTAACCAGTGCCTCGGGAGATTGCGTGATACAGGAATCCTCAACGTCAGTGGGGTCTGAACTCGCATCGGGTGGTGGGTGGAAATGGGCCGTCCCGGAGACGTGGACGTACTCTCCGCCGTGAGGATGCTTTCCCCAGCGAACGTTCACGCCCGCCGTGTCCGTATAGTGGATCTTGTAATCGTTGTGCGTCGTCCACTCGACGTCGATTCGGGCCTCGTCGGCGTCACAGAGTCCGTCGTCGAGGGAGACTTCGAGTACTGAGGGGTTGAGGTAGTCGTCGAGTCGGGCCGTCGCAAGCGGCTCCATCTCCTCGATAATATCGCGGATCGTGAGCAGTGCTGGACGATCCGTTGCCCCACGGAGGATATGGCCTTCTGGTTGTGCGGACGACTCCTTCATATTTCACGCGGGGACACTATCGTCAGTGGAGCGACGGTCGCCATCGACGAATCGTTCTGCGTTCCCGATCGAAAGGGCGGCGTTCGCAAAGGCGAGGTTTCGACGGAGCGTCTTCCACTCTCGAATCGTCTCCGGATCGAGTTCCGTTGGGGTGGATTCGGACGCGCCGAGTGCCTGATTCGTCCGGTCGAGAGCCAATTCTTCGGGAGACTCGACGCCGAATTCGGACTGGTACTCGTTGAGTTGCTCGCGCATTTCCCGAATCCGCGTGACGAGTTCGTCGGTCGAGACGTGCCCGAGGATGTCCGCAGCCTGTTCGACGACCAGCGACTTGGGCGAACGACGGTACAGTGTCCCGCCGTGCTCACCGGTTTCCGTCTCGACGAAGCCCTCATCCGCAAGTGTGTTCAGATGCTTGCGGGCGGTTTTTGGAGCAGTCCGTGCGTCCTCGGCAACTGTATCGGCAGAGACGGGACTGTACGTATGCGCAATGACGTGACGGATGCGTTCGTAGGGCGTCGTTTCAGCCCCCCACTCCTCGCCGACTGCCGCATTGACGTCATCGAACTCCTCTGGTGGGCCTCGGTCGTCCATATGAACACGCAAGGGATGAAGGAATATAGTATTTTGCCATAGATCTATATTCCTTCACCTATCATCGACATCGACGGACGGGACGTCCTGAAGCTCTCGGTCCTCTAACGACACACCGAGTGTTGCAGGTCGATTGCTTCGTTTCGAGGCCGTCTTCCTTGGATGGCACGTGATCATTCCTCTCGGACGCGATCGTCCACCAGCCGGCAGTACGTCGCGGCGGCGTCAGCAGCGGTCTCGCCGGTTCCCTGCCAGTGGGGAACCTCCGACAGGTACTGAACTGAACCGTCGAGGGCCGGATCCTCGTAGGACCGCCCGCTCATGACAAATCACCCCGCCGGTCCGACACCTGCGAAGATGTCTCTATTGCGGGGTTTAGTTCATCGATACACCGAGAAATTGAGGAAGGAACCGCTACCGCGAACAGATAATTTATGTCACTAGCCGAACATCTGGCGCATCATCGGGTGCATCTCCATGAGCTGCTCCTCGGCGATCTCTTCGTAGATCTTGTAGGTGATGCTCACCGCCAGCAGCAGCCCGGTCCCGGAGACGCCACCGATGGTGCCCAGCATATTGGCCATGACGGCCAGAAGACCGACCAGGGCACCGCCGATGACGGAGACGTGCGGGATGTACCGCTCCATCACTTTCTCGATGACCCCGACATTCTGCCGGAAGCCTGGGATCTGCATCCCTGAGTTCTGGATCTGTCGCGCCGTCGCCTCCGGGCCCATGTCGGTCGTTTCGACCCAGAAGATGGCGAAGATGGCGCCACCCACGATCATGATGAATAGGTCGATGGAGACCCGGAGGATGATCTGCCAGGGGTCCTGACTGGCACCCCCGAGCCACCACATCCACTGGCGTGGTGCCTGGATCGGTTGGAGATACCAGAACAGACCCCCTGTCGGCTGGCCATCTGCATATGTTCCCAGCCAGGCTGGCATGGCCGTAATTTGGGAGTTGAGGATCTTGCCAAGGAACTGGATGTTGGCCTGCAGCGCCCGCACCAAAATCATCGGCAGGACGCTCGCGTAAATGAGCTTCACCGGGAATCGCCCCCGGGCACCTTTCACGCGGGCGTGACTCAATGGGATCTCGACGCGAACGCTCTCGGCGTAGACGACGACCGCAAAGATGAAGATCGTCGTCGCGATCGGAAGGAGGTTCACGGGATCCATCAGGAGGTTCATGACGCCCTCACCACCCACGATCGATCCGATCTCCGTGCGGCCCATCGCGATGTCGAACCAGACGAAGATCAGTCCCTTCGAGGTGCTGATGATCCCTGGGGCAATGATCCCACCGACCAGTGACTGGCTGACGCCAGCGATAATGAACAGCCCAATACCGGACCCGACGCCCCACTTCGAGACGATTTCGTCCATGTACAAGATGAGAACACCGCCGATGAAGATCTGGGCGAACAGCAGCCAGTTGACGGCGCTGCCTTCGAGGGACATCCCGCCGATCGAAACCGATCCGGCTGGCAGGAATCCCGAGAAGACCATCGGGAGGCCGGTCAGGACGATCATCACGAGGACCAGGAGCTTCTGGAGGCCCTGGTAGAGTACCTGATCACGGGGGTCGTTCGTATCCAGGCCGAGCAGGTTCGCCCCGCCGAGTAGCTGCAGAACGATGCTCGCCGTGACGATCGGTCCGATGCCCAGGTGCATCACGGACCCGCTCTGGCCGGCCAGGATCGATCGGAAGCGACCGAACAGGTCGCTTCCTTGCCCACCCAGGCCCCAGAGAGTGACGTTCGTCAGGAAGAAATACAACACGAGCACGCCAGCAGTCCACATCAGTTTGCGCTTGAAGGGAACGTGCCCCTCCGGACGCTGGACTGCCGGCATCCGCGTCAGGACCGGTTCTGCAGCCTCCTTCCATGCCATCGTTTATGCCTCGTTGTCCTCTTGGTCCTCGGAAACGTCTTCCGGTTCGGCCGTCTCGGCCCGGTCGGAAAGCACCGCAGTGCCACCCTGTTCCTCGATGAGCGCGACTGCGCTCGCGGAGAACGCGTCGGCGACGACTTCGAGTTCGGTGCGGACCTGGCCGTTGCCAAGGACTTTCACGACGTCCGCCTCGTGGCCGTCCTCGACGACGTCTCGGGTATCGATCCGGTGGCCGGCGTCGGTCTCTTCAGCGAGACCGTCAGCCGCCAGCAGCCCAGCGTCCTCGTCGAGTTTCCGGACGTCGATCGTCAGGACCTCTTCCTGGACGTCCTGGGGTCGCTTGAAGCCGTGCTTGCCGAGGGGCTCGTAATTATGGAACTCGTGTTTGTCGCGGCCGGCACGACCCCGACCGCCACGATTGCCGGCGCCCCGGCGGTTCTTGTGCGTGCCACCGCCGTGCGTGCGCGAGCCACGTTGTCGCTTTTTCTTGTCGGTCATTATCGCATCGCCTCCAGCAGGTCGTCGATGGTCTCGGTGTCGTGTTTCCCGAGGTTCCCGCCCGTGGCGGCTGACCGCTTGATCCCCTCGTGACCGGAACGGGGCGGATGCAGTCGGAGCGTGGGCGAGAGTCCCTGCTCGCGCAGGGAGGTTTCCTCTTCGAGAAGCGCTTCAGCCAGGCCCTCGAAGTCCTCGTAATCGGTGTGCTCGGCGAGCCAGTCCTCGTCCATGTCGGCGTCGCCCTCGAAGGGCTCAGCTCGCTGGCGCAGTAGCGTCTCCACGACCTCCTCGCTTGGCTCGCCGTGGGCGACGTAATCGTTGACCTTCGTGATCATCCCCAGGTAGGTCTCGCTCTCGGGGACGAAGGTGCAGTGGTTCACCGAATGCACATTGAGCATCTCGAGCGTGTCCTCGATGTCCCCGGCCATGTCCACCTCGCCACGGAGTTGGACGATGGCTTTCATTCGGACATCCCCCCTGCGGCACGGGCGCGCGGACCCCGGGCGCGGGAGGCGTTCTCCAGTGCGTTGTAGGTCGCCTTCGCGAGGTTGATCGTGGTCCGCGTGTTGCCGTGGCTTTTCGTCCAGGCGTCCTCGATACCCGCGAGTTCGAGAACCTTGCGGACCGTGTCGGAGGCCGCAAGGCCAAGGCCCATGGGGGCCGGCACGAGCTCCACTTTCACACTGCCGGCCTTGCCGGTCGTCCGCCGGGTCAGCGAGTGGGGTTGCTCGGAACGGTCCTCCCAGGAGCCCGACCCTCGGGGGACATTGATGATGTTTAGCTTGGCGATACCGATGGCCTTCTGGATAGCGGCCCCCACCTGGTCGTCGCGCCCCTCGGCGTAGCCGAGGTAGCCGTTGCGGTTACCCACCGCGACGACACAGCGGAACTTGACCCGCCGGCCGGAGTCGGTCATGCGCTGGACCATGTTGATGTCCAGCACTTCGTCCTCCAGCCCCGGGAGGAGCTGGTCGACGATTTCGGGCTCCTTCAGCGGGAGTCCCGAATCGAGGGCGTCGTCCATCGTGTCGATCTCGCCCTCCTGTACCTTCCGGCCGAGTCGTGTCTGGGGGACCCAGCCGTCCTCGTAGTCGTTCGCGCTCATAGTTCGATCAGTGTCTCTCGCACGTCGTCGAAGTGCTCGGGCAGGTCAGTTGCGTCGAACTCGCCCCGGTACAGCGGTTCGTCGAGCTGTTCTGCGTACGCCGCGATGTGTTCGCCTCGGGTGCGCGACCAGTCGGCCAGCACGGAATCGTTGTGTGGGACGTCCAGACCGGCGTCGATCGCACCTTCCTGAACGGCGAACACCTTGCTGCCCGGCGTCGCCGTGTTCAGGCCGATGTCGAGCACGGCCTCGTCCACTCCCGCGTCGAGCGCCCGTTTGCCAGCGAGGATCCCAGTCAAGTACGCCGCCGGAAGGTTCCCCGTGGGAGCCTCCCAGTCGTACTCGGCCAGGTCGCTGGAGTCTGCGCTCGCAACAGTTTCGTCGCCGTCCGGACCGGTAATCACCAGCTGCGCCGTGACGTGTTTGTTGCTCTTTCGGGCAACGAGACGGGGTTTCCCCGATTTGAGGAGGCGCAACCTCTGATGGTAATCAGTCCGGACCTCACGGCGGCGCCGCATTGGCACCGTGTATCGTGGTCCTGTAGCCATTATCGATCACCGTATTCGCTTTCAATGTAGTTCTCCAGGTACCGGACGCTCCGGAACTCGCCGCCGTTGGCCTTGTCGTACAGGTCGCGGTATTCGGATGACGAGAGTTCGCCATCCTCGCGGAGTTCGCGGAGATGCCGGCGCTGGGCACGGATCTGGTTCTGGTACGCTTCTTTCTCGTTCTGGCGCCCGCCGGCCGTCCCCTTCCGGGAACCGGCTCCCTTCTGGTGGCCATAGGAGCGCTTTTCGGCGCGCTCCCGGGCGCGACCTTTCGAATTTCCTTGCTTGTTTTCGGCCTGAATGACGCCATCGTCGACGAGGTCCCGGATGTCCTCCCGGGTGATCGCTTCCGCGATCTCACCCTGTGACTCGGGGTCGAACCAGACGCGGTTCTTCCCGACGTCCAGGACGTCGGCGGCCAGGCGTCGTTGCGCTCGCAGGTCACTCATCGACTTCCACCTCGACATAGGTCGGGTTCAGTACCCGGATCTCTCGTTCTTCGGCCAGTTCCTCGATACGCTCGCGTTTGCGAGCGCCAACTTTCGAGGCGATGCGCACCGCCTCACGGTCGGCGTCGACGCCGTCGAGTTCGTCGGGCGTGTGGACCCGGACCTCCTCGAACCCACTCGGGTGCTTGCCCCGAACGGATTTGGGCGTCCGGTAGCCCGCCTCGACTGTATCGCCTTTGCCCTTGATGCCGCGGCGCTGCTTCGAGAGGTTGCCGCGGGGGCGGCGCCACGAGGATGGCGTGCGTTTCTTCATGTGGTAGTCCTGCCGGTTGAACTGCGGCTTGCCCTCCCGGCGTCGCCGGGTAAGCAGGCGTTTTTCGTCCTCGGACAGCTCTGGGGTCTTGTCCGCGTGCCCCCGGGGCTGCAACTCGGTCTCGACTGCTTCTTCCGGCTCGGCCTCGGCTTCCGCCGGTTCTTCCTCTTCGATTTCGGCCGCCGCTTCCTCGGTGACCTCGAGGTCACCGACGTCGGCCTTGATACGGGCCGCGAGGGCATTGCCGATGCCATCGATCTCGGCGAGATCGGACTGCGAGGCGCCCTTGACGGCCTCAACACTCTCGTAGCCGGCCTCGCGAAGGGCCTCGGCTTTGCTTTCACCAACGCCGCTAATCTCTTCGATATCCTGTGGTTCTTCTTCGTCAGCCATGCGTTAGGCACCTCCAGTGCCGGGTTTCTGGGTAATGTAGACCCCGTCCTGGAAGACGCGGGTGTCCTTGTCCTTGACGCGGGTCAACTGTTCGATGTCCGCCGCGGTCTGTCCGACGGCTTCCTTGTCGGTACCACGGAGGACGATCTCTTCACCGTCAACGTCGATCTCGGTGTCGCCATGGATTACCGTCCGTCGCGGCGACTGCTCACCGAGGAAGTTCTCGATGACGACTTCCTCGCCCTCGACGGTGACCTGCATCGGGAAGTGGGAGTAGAACACTTCCATGTGATACTCCCACCCCTCGGTCACGCCGTGGACCATGTTCTCCACGTGGCTCTCGAAGGTGCCGACGGTCGAGTTCGTCTTTGAGTTTTCCGCATCGCTCTCGATAACCACGACGTCGTCCGCAACCGAGACGGAGACGTCGGGATACCAGAGCCGCCGGGTGACCGATCCGTTCGGCCCCTCGACAGTGAGGTCGAGGTGGTCGACCGTGGCGGTTACGTCGTCCGGAATGTCGACTTCAACTCGCATTGTTAGTACACGTAGGCGATGACCTGCCCCCCGATCCCCTGGTCGCGAGCCTCGTAGTGGCTCATGACGCCGTGACTCGTGGTCACGATCAGGGTACCGTAGTCGCGGGCTGGGAGAAACCGCTTCTCCCACTTTTCGAACTCCTCGGGACCCGCGGAGTATCGGGGTTTGACGGGGCCACACTCGTTGATGGCGCCCCGAAGTTCGACCTCGAACTCGCCAGCTTTGCCGTCGTCGACGTACTCGAAGCCGTCGATGTACCCGCGATCGTAGAAGACCTCGAGTACGCTGCCGATCTCGTTCGAAGCGGGCGATACTGTATACCTGAGATGCCCGACGCTCTCGGCGTTGTCCAACCCCGCGAGCGCGTTTGCGAATGGGTCCTTGCTCATTGTTATCGATACTTGTTGAATCCCATTTCGCGGGCGATCTCGCGGAAGCACTGCCGGCACAGCCAGATGTCGTACTTGCCGACCAGGCCCTGCTTGCGGCCACAGCGCTGGCACTGCTCGAGTTGCCCGGTGCGCTTCGTGGCGTGCTCGCCCGTCGCTTGCTCGGATTCGGTTTCTGAGTTACTCATCGATAGTCACCTCGAATTCCGACTCGAGGTACGCGATCGCGTCCGCGGGATCGAGCCGGTGGTTCGACGGGATCGACCGCGTGACCTTGTCGCGCTTGGCCACCCGGTAGCCCGGGCGAACCAGGTTGACGGTTACGTCGAGGCCGAAAATGCCGATCTCGGGGTCGTATTCCTGGCTCGGGAAGTCCGTGTGCTCGTCGACCCCGAAACTGAAGTTGCCGGTATCGTCGAACTGCGACCGGGAGAGGGTGACGAATTCCAGGGCTGTCTCGAGGAACTCGTGGGCGTCCTCGTTGCGGAGGGTGACCTTCGCACCGATCGGGTCACCCGCGCGGATGTCGAACTCGAGCTCCGTTTTCTTCGCCTGTGTTCGCACCGGTTGTTGCTCGGTGACTTCCGCCAGGATGTCCTCTGCGTGCCCGAGTTCGCGACCGCCCTTTCCGACGCCCATGTGGACGACGACCTTATCGACGCGCGGCTTGCGCATCTCGTGGAAGTCGGCCTGCGTTTCGCTCATTCGGCCTCACCTCCGTCCTCGTCCTCGGACTCGGATTCGGTTTCCTCGGATTCCGCCGACTCGTCTTCTTCGACGGCTTCGCCGTCGTCAGCTTCGTCGGTTTCCTCGACGTCCGCTTCGTCCTCGACGAAGTTCTCGTCGATAACGACGACGTATTCCTCGACTGTCTTGAAGGCGTCGTCGTCCTGCTCGACGGTGACCGTATTGGAACTACTACCGGCGGTCACTTTGATCTCGGCGAGTTCGCCGACCTCGCCGGCGTGCGTGCCATCCGTGGCCGTCACGAGGGCGCCTTCCTCGTACGGGAAGTGCGCGACGATGGTGTCGTCGTTGCCGACGACGATGGAGTCCTTCGTGCTGTAGGAGGTGGCATCGCCGACGAGCAGCGTCTGCCCGTCGTGAAGGGTTAACTGCGTTTTCCCTCCAGCCACCTGGTTCTTCTCGACGATTTTGCCCAGCTTGCTCTGGGCGTCCTCTTGCTCTATCGGGGTCAGTGCTAGCCGGCCGCCCTCGTCTGGGAACACGCGGTAGTACTCTTCGCGTTCCGTGAAGGCCAGGATGTCGAACATCCCGATGGGGCGTTGCTCGTCGCTGATGGCTTTCCCGTTGACCAGGATCTCGTCCTGGTTCAGTGCGTATCGGGCCTCCTTCTTCGAGTCGACGTAGCCGAGCACGTCCCGGAGGAGGATCAGCAGTGGCACGCCCTCCTCGCCGTGGGGGCCGGCACCGGCCTTCACGGTGAAGGTCGCGGTCTTCCGCTCGACCGGCCACGAGTCCGGTACGGAGAGTCGTTTTTGGTGTCGCGTCATTCGTTTTCACCTTCCAGTCGTGCCTCGCGGCGGTCGTCCGAGAGGTCCAGGTCCGTGATCCGGAGATTGCTCGGCTCGAGCGGCTTGGGCATCTCCTCGCCGTCGGCCGTTTCGATCGTCACGTTCTCGACGTGAACGATGGCGTCTTTGAGATCGACGGCGATTACTTCTTCGTCCTCGCCGGCGTCGTCGCCGCGCATGATTTCGACGGTATCGCCCTCGTTGACGCGGGCGTTACGGCGACCGTACTCCTCGCGGAGGTCCTCCGACAGCGTCGCTCGCACCTGGTTCTGCATCTCGTGCAGCGAGGCGTTTTCGGTTTGATTTCGCTGTTTGCGTGGTTGTTTGCTCATACTATCATCGTAGCAGTGCTCGCGATGCTTCCGAACCGCTCGGCGACTTCCCGTGCGATCGGGCCCTTGATCTCGGTCCCGGTGGGGTCCTCGTTTTCGTCGATGATGACGGCGGCGTTGTCCTCGAATTTTACCCGCGTCCCATCGGGACGCCGGATGGGCTTGCGCTGGCGGATGATCACGGCCTCGAGCACCTGGCGACGCATGTCGGGCGTCCCCTTGGTGACCGAGACGGTGATCTTGTCGCCAAGGCCCGCCTTCGGATGGCGGTTCTTCGTCCCCGAGTAGCCGGAGACGCTGATTACCTTGACTTCGCGTGCGCCCGTGTTATCGGCACACGTGAGCAGCGAGCCCTTTTCGAGGCCCTGAGTGACGTCGGCTTTCAGGGCCTCCATCACTCTTCACCTCCAGTCGTTTCGATCACGACGTGCGCTTTCGTCTTCGAGAGCGGTCGAGTCTCTGCTATCCTGACCGTATCGCCGACCGAGAGGTCGAGACACGGCGGCGCGTGCGCTGGAACGCGGCTGCGCCGCTTCATGTAGCGGTCGTACTTCGGGACTTTGACGTCGTACTCCCGCTCGACGATGACGGTCTTCTCCATGTCGGTGGAGGCGACCTCGCCGACGAGGGTCTGCCCGCGCACGGAAAGCGTGCCGTGGAACGGACAGTTCTCGTCGGAACAGGTCTCCTCCGGTTCCGGTACGTTCAATCCTATCGCCATTTCGAATCACCTGTCGTTTCGGTGCGCAATGCGGGTCGTGAGAGCAGTCGCGCTCCATCCGCCGTAACGTAGGCCACGCTCTCGCCGTCCGAATCGGACGGGTCGAACGCGGTCCCCGCGCCCTCGCGGGTCGCGGCGGGTTCATCTGTGAGCGCGAACTCGAACGTCGAGCCGTGCTTTGGCACCTGTCGGTCCCGGGACGCTCCGGCCGGTCCGTCGCCGACGACGAGCGTCCGCATCGTCTCGCGGACGACCCGGCCCTCGATGCCGACGAGGTCCAGGTTCGGCGCTTCGGCTACCCTGACGGGCAGGCCGACGAGTTCGTGTCGCGGGAGCGTCTCGGGAGTTAGCGGCATTACTCTTCCTCGAGTTCGCCTTCCTCGCGCTGGATCGTCTTGATCCGCGCGATGGTCCGGCGAAGTTCCTTGATTCGCCCCGGGTTTTCGGGGGCACCACCGGCCGCCTTCACGGCGTTCGCGTTGAGGAGTTCCGTCTCGAGTTCCTCGCGTTCCTCCTGGCGCTCCCGCTCGGTCATGTCCCGGATCTCCGCGGGGCGCAGGATCGCCATCAGTCGTCACCTCCCTCCTCGTCCTCGGCGTCTTCCATCTCCTCCATCATCTCCTCGGCTTCCGACTCCACGGATTCCTCGAGGTCGTCGAGTTCATCCGCGATTGCTTCCTCGTCGCCGGGGGTTTCGACGTCCTCGAACTCCTCGGTGTCATCGTCGGTCTCCTTGACGACTTCTTCGGCCGGTTCGGCGGGTTCCGCATCTTCCTGGGACGCTGACTCCTCGAGTTCTTCGAGTTCGTCGTCGGTCGGTTCCTCGAGGAGTTCCTCGACGCCCTCGCCCTCCTCGGGTTCGGGCGCAAAGTCGGACGTGTCGACGTCCTCGTGAATCTCGAAGTCGTCCGGAAGCTCCGCGTTCGGCGGGATGATCTTGACGTTAACCCCGATGGTGCCGAGCTTCATGACGGCGACCGACTGGCCGCTGTCGACGATCGTCTCGGCGGGTTCGCCGTTGTGCTTGATGTAGCCGGAGTTGAACTTCTCGACGCGCGAGCGTGCTCCGGTAACCTTCCCGGCGAGGACGATCTCGGCGCCCAATGCGCCGGAGTCCATGATGCGCTCCAGGGTCGTGTGCCCGGCCTTGCGGAAGTACCACCCACGCTCGAGGGCGTTCGCCAGGCGGTCGGCGACGATCCGGGCATTGAGGTCCGGTTCGTCAACCTCCTGGACGTCGATTTGCGGGTCGTCGAGGTCGAAGCGGTCCTCGAGGGTCGTGGTGATCTTCCGGATGTTCTCGCCGCCCTTGCCGATGACCATACCGGGTTTCTCGGCCTTGAGAACGATCTGCGTCCCCATGGGCGTCTTTGCAATGTCCATGCCGCCATAGCCCGCACGGCCCAGCTCTTCGGCGAAGAATTCGTCGATCTGGGACCGCTGGAGGCCGTCGTCGATGAACTGTTGTTCGTCCGCCATTATTCGTCGTCCTCCTCCTTCAGGATCAGTTCCACGTCGACCTCCGGCGTGTTCCAGGCCGACGCCCGGCCCATTGCGCGGGGTTTGCGCCCCTCGCTCTCGCCGACCTTGTGGGCGGCGACGTGGTCGATGACCATCGATTCCCCGTCGAAGCCCTGCTGGTCGGCGTTGTTGACGCCGTTGTCGATCAGGTCGACGAAGGCCTCGCTGGCCTTCTCGGGAAAGCGACCGGCGTCCCACCCGTCGATGTCGCTTCGGTGGCCCACGCCGCTATTGTGTTGCTTGTACGGCACCGACCGCTCGCCGTCGATCACGGCCTGGAGGTACTCCCGTGCCGCCTCGACGGACATGCCCTTGAGTTGGCGGGCGATGGCCTGACTGTGCTTGTGGCTCATGTGACGCTCCCGGAGCATCGCTTTCGCCGTCGTGTCCGGGTCCGCGTCGACGCTGTAGTGAATTCCCATCGTCGTCACCTCACTTCAGCGGCACGAACTTGGAAGATCGAGTCGCCCCGATGCCGGCCTGTCCGTGCTCGACCTGCGTCCGGGTCAGCTGGAACTCGCCGAGGTAGTGGCCGATCATCTCCGGCTGCACCTCGACGCGCTCGAACGCCTGCCCGTTGTAGACGGCGAAGGTCAGCCCGACGAACTCCGGAAGCACCGGCATGTCGCGCAGGTGCGTCCGGATCGGATCGTTGGCCGTTCCCTCTTCCGTCCGCTCGCGGGCTTCCGCCAGAAGCTTCTCCTTCTGGACGGACAGGCCGCGTTGGATACTTCGCCGCTTTCGCGCGGGCAGCAGTTCCGCGACCTCCTCGAGGCTCATGTCCTGCAACTCGTCGAGCGTGTGGCCGCGGTAGGTAAACTCGCCCTCGCGACCGGTGCGGTACTCGCCTGAACTCATTTGTTACCTCCCCGTCCCGTTCGCCGGGACGAGATGTCGCCCACCTTCCGGCCCGGCGGGGCGTCCCGCGAGACGGATTTGGGCTGGCCGGGGTGCTGGCGGCCACCGCCACCGAACGGGTGGTCCACGGCGTTCATCGCGACGCCACGAACCCGCGGCCACTTCGTCCCCCGAGCTTTCATCTTGTGGTGCTTGTTGCCGGCCTTGACGTGCGGTTTCTCCGTTCGCCCGCCACCGGCGACGACGCCGACCGTCGCCCGACACTCGGGGTCGAGGCGCCGCACCTCACCCGAGGGCAACTGGACGACAGCGGCGTCGCGGTCATGCGTGACAAGGTCCGCCGAGGTCCCTGACGCGCGGGCGAACTTCCCGCCGTCGCCAGGCTGGCGCTCGACGTTGCAGACCGGAACGCCCTCCGGGATCTCGGCCAGGGGGAGCGTGTTGCCCGGTTCGATCGTCGCCGAGATACCGATCTGCATCTCGTCGCCGACGCCGACGCCTTCCGGCACGAGGACGAGGCGGCGATCGCCGTCCTCGAACTCGATCTCGGCGACCGGTGCGCTCCGGGCCGGGTCGTGTTCGATGCCCACGACCGTCCCCGAAACGACGTCCGATTCCTCGGTGCGCTTGTGTGAAAGGTCGGCCTTGTAACGGTGCGACGGCGCCCGGAACGTGGACGTGCCGCGACCGCGCCGTTGTCCTTGAATACGTCGTCCCATAATTAGAACACCCCGATTCTGGAGGCGACTTCCTGGGCGTCGTCTCCCTCGGCAAGTCGAACGGTTGCCTTCTTCTGGCCCTCCATCGTTACCTGCGTCCTGACATCTTCGACACCAACGTCGAAGCGCTCCTCGACGTTGTCGGCGATCTCGGGCTTGGTGGCGTCGAGATCGACGACGAACTGGAGCTGGTTCTCGAAGTCCATCAGGTTCATCGCCTTCTCGGTCATCAGCGGGTACTTCACGACCTCGCTCATCGGTCGCTCACCTCCTCGATCGCGCTCTCGGTCCAGATCGTCAGTCGACCGGGGTCGCCCCCCGGCGCGAGGTCTTCGGCGTTGACTTCTCGGGCGGTCGCGACGTCGGCGCCCGCGAGGTTGCGGGCGGCCCGCGAAGGCTGTTCGCTCGTCACGAACAGGATCGACGACGGTTCCTGGTACTTTCGCCCGCGGGTCTTCCCACGGCCGGCGCGAACCGATCGCCCCTCGTCGGCCCGTTCGATGTCGCCGTCGACGCCGAGTCCTTCGAGGACGTCGACGACCGCCTGGGTCTTCTTCAACTCCTCGAAGGCGTCGCCAACGACGATCGGCAACTCGAGGTCCTCGTCGAAAACGTGCCCGCGGTCGGCCACGCACTCGTCGTCGGCCGTCGCCGCGATGGCCGATCGGACCGCGAGTTTGCGTTCCTTGTCGTTGATGTCCATCGTGCGGTCCTTCTCGGACTTCGGCGGGTGGGCCCGACGACCGCCGACGGTTTGCGGAACGCGGCGGGCATCGCCCCCTTCACGGGGGACGTGGGCCATGCCGCGTCCGCTCCCGAACGATTCGGCCGGCGTTCGCAGGCCGGCGAATTCGTCCGCGCCGTAGTCCTGTTTCCGGTTGGCCTGGGCGGCGAGCACCGCGCGGCGGATGACGTCCGGCCGGTAAGTCGTCTCGAAGACTCCCGGCAGGTCACGTTCGCCGCTTTCGTCGCCGTCCAGGTCGTAGATCGTTGCCTGCATGGGTTATCCCTGGTTCGATGCGGTGGACACATAGCGCACCTCGGGATCGAGGCGCGGCTGGTCCTTCGGTCGAATCGCCGGCCGGAAGCGCAGGAGGCGCTTGTCCGGGCCGGGAAGTGATCCTTTCACGAGCGCGTACTGACCGTCGACCTCGCCGTAGTTGACGAAGCCGCCGTCGACGGTGACGTCCTCGCCATCGCCGATCGCGACGACGCGCTTGTTCAGTTCGGTGCGCTGGTGGTAGCCGGTCTGGCCCTGCTGGGGCACCGTCGAGCGAACCCGCGAGGGGTTCCACGGGCCCAGGTTGCCGATGCGTCGGCGCCAGCCCTGGCGGGCGTGCTTGCCCTTGCGCTTCTGGACGCCCCACCGCTTGACGGGGCCCTGGAGGCCCTTTCCGGTGGTGACGCCCGCGACGTCGGCGTACTCGCCGGCGCGGAAAACGTCGTTCATATCGTACGTGGCGCCGTCCTCGAGCACCTCGACCGCGTAGTCGAGCCGTTCGTGGACCGAACCACCACCGACACGCGCCTCCATCACGTCGGGGTCCTTCTTCGGAACCCCGCCGATGTCGGACGGGTCGGTGTGGGTGATCATCCGGATCTCGGCCACCGCACCGTCATCGATGGCGGCGCGGAGCGCGTCGACTTCCTCCTCGTCGTACCCCTCGGCGGGGACGTCGAGGACGTTTTCGAGGCGGTTGGCGGTGTCGTTAGTCCAGATTTCGGTCTTCGGCTTGAGGCCGTACGGCGTGTCTTCGTACGCCCGCAGGGCAACGGCGTGGACGGGCGGCGTTTCCACGATGGTGACGGGGACGGTGGTTTCCATCCCTTCGCGAGGCGAGTTCGCCTCGTCGTTGATCATCACCACGTGGGTCATGCCCGCCTTGTAGCCGGCGAACCCCTGGAGCGTCGGCTGTCCGTCGTCGTCCGGCCACGAGTTGAAGCGTGGGACCTCGGAGGCCGCACGCTTTCTCGGGCCGAACCCCATCGAGCCTTTGCGTGGTCGGTTTGGTTGTGGCATTCTGGTCTCACTCCGTGAGTGACAGGGGAGCGAGGGTGGCGAACATCGCTTCTTCCGTTCGCACGGTCTCGCTGCCCTGGTTCGGAATCGTATTGAGCCAGAGGTCGAACCCAGCGGATCGGTCCACGTCGGTATCGGATCCCGACTCGGGTTCGACTTCGGTCTCGCCGGCAAACACGTCAGCGTCGCCGACTGCCTCGATCGAGAGATCGAGGATCTCCGGCAGCCCTCTCTCGGGCGCGCCGAAGGCGACGGTCATCCCGCCATCCTCGACGCGACCGGCGAGCGTCCGGAGTCGCGAGACGGTGAGATGCTCACCGTATCGCGAGGCTGCGATCCGGACGCCCGCGCCCTCACGGCCGAGCGCCGCCGGAAGGTCCGTGCGGTCGACCTCGAACCCCGGGAGGGGCTCGTCGACGATCTTCGCACGGACCGGACGTCGCGAAGAGATCCTGACTGTCACGCGCTCTCCCTCGTCGACCGCCGTTTCGGGCGGGGCGACGAGCGAGATCGGGTGTTGCATGCCGCAATTGACCCGGACGCGCCGGTCAGGTCCGACCTCGGTCACGATTCCCTGTCTTAACGACCCCGAACCGTTCGATCCGGAGCCGGTCCATGACGTCGCACGCAGCGGCGGCAGGACGCCCGCGTACTCCAGTTCGTCCCGCCTGCCCCAGGCCTCCTTTCGGAGGTATGGCGGCGTGGCGGCGTACCGCAGCACCGTTTCGACGAACCCGGCGCCCCAACGCTTCTCGCCTTCCCGGTCGGGGAAGACGAGCAGGCGATCGGCCCGAAAGATCGTCGCCGAACGGGCGACGTAACCGAGTTTGCGAGTTGCCTCGCGTTTGTCCTCGGCTTCTCGGACGAGGGACGACGGCACGAGCACGCTGACAGTCATGCCGTGACGCTTACGCGCCGCGCCACTAGACTGTGCCGATGTTATCGGACGGGGTCTGATAAGGGTAGCGGATTGTTTCGCGGTTGTGCCAGGGTGTCAGGGAGGTCATCGGTAAAATACGTCGAACGAAACGTCCAGGGAAGTGTGGATGAACCTGACCGGGAATCGGTTGATGGTTTGAGTTGCGGTTTGGGTCGGATCGGGGTGTAGTTTTGGTTCTGGAGCGCGCGTACGCGGGGTGACGGTAGGTGTCAGGCTGGAAGCGGACGTGGTGGTGACCGTGGTGCCCCCTCCCGAATCCACACCCGTTTCGGAAGCCTTTTATCGCCATCCCCTGATAGGTGAAATTGCAGAAAGCGCGACGGTAGTGTAGTGGTATCACGTGACCCTGCCACGGTCGCAACCGGGGTTCAAATCCCCGCCGTCGCATTCCTGTCGCGAACACAACCGTGAGCGACAGGAATCGTTCCCGGGGATTTGAGCAGGAAAGTCGCAGCGTCCGAACGGTGCGTGGTTCGAGCGGAGCGAGAACCACGTGCGAACGGTGAAACCGTGAGCGAAGTGAGGACGATTGTCATTCCGTGTTCAATATCCCCGCCGTCGCACTTCTTCGCCGTCTCAATCCGCGAGCGAAGCGAGCGGTCCGACGGTGAAGAATGCCGTCCCAGGGGATTTGAACTAGAGAAGTCGCAGCCCGCGCAGTGAGCCAAGCGAACGAGCAGGACCGTCTTCGCGTGATTCAAATCCCCGCCGTCGGATCCCTTTTGCGAACACAACCGTGAGCGACAGGAATCGCTCCCGGGATTTGGGCAGACCGGAAACGCGCAGTGAAGCGAGCATTGCTGGGGGTCCTACGTCCCCGACGTCGCACACCTTCGCCGTCTCACCCCGCGAGCGGAACGAACCGACCGGTCCAGGACGTTGGAAAACACGGAAAACAGCATTTTCGAGGGTGGTAGCACATTTGGAGAGAACGGGTGTGCGGTTCCACCGCGATTCTCAAAGACCATCCCAACCACACCCGCAATTGGCAGGATGATCCCCTTTCCAGATCAGAAAACACCTCAGATTCGGTAAAAAATCACCGCCACTTAATCCCTAACCCGGTGATGAGTTTCACGTCGATAGGGAGGATCGAAACATCCTGCTGAAGCAGGTGTTCTTGACCCCAACTCCCCCTCAATCCCCCGATATCCCTATCGACAGTATTTTTCGTTTTTTTTTTTCAGCGCGACGTCCGTCCCAACGCCTGATCAGCGTCCGGATTCGTATCACTTCCGGGGTGACGACTGATTTCAGTTTCACTTTCGCTCCGCCCTTGGGTCGGATCTTTTCCCCTGGGACCGTTCGAGTCGTCGTGAGATGGGGACGAATACAGATTCGATAGAGGATGGCGAGCGTGTGGAGGAATCCTACGCGGAAACGGCCCAACGATGGATGAATCCACGCACGACGACGGTCGTTCTCGACGAGCGCGAGGACGGAACATGGTTCGCGACCCAGCGGGGCGTGGACGTGGTCGGACAGGGCGAGACGGCCGCCAAGGCGGCAGCAGAGTATTGTCGGCTGGTCGACGGCCAAAACTGACGGGGAGATAATTTTCGAAGCCTCGCGTGGTTTACAGGCGGACGAAACGAATGCCACGGGGTCGTACGGACACCGTTGATTCCCGTGATGACGAGAGACGGAGTCTCTCGATCCACGTGACGCTGCAGGGGTTCACCTATTGGTTCAGGTAACTGGAAAGTGGGGAAAGTGGGGGGAGTCGACAGGGGGCGTGGTGGGGGAGGAATCGGGGGAACCTGGTTTCGAGAGCCGTGGTGCCCGGGAAAAGATTCCGGGGGTCACGGATCACCTGGGTCCTGCCCGCCTGCCGACAGACAAATTTTCAACCTCCACTATAATTAATCGTTTGGTATTGACGAGGATCCGTATCAACGGTAATAGGGTTGGCAAATACTGTCGACCCACACCCCCATGACTGCACGGGAAATGAAATGGGCGACTCGTCCGGTCCGAAACAGTGTCACCTGGATTCCTGAAGGGCGACACCACCGCGGCCCGTCCCGTGGGTATGTCAGTTATTCTGAAGACGAGTTGAGGACGCCTTTTGATTGGAATGATTGTCGAATATGGGGATTTCAGGATGCGATCGTGGCACCACTGTTCATTTTGACACATTCCATCACGGCCTCACTCGGTCTTGGGAAACCGGACAAGCGTCGCAACGCCTGGGGCCCAAGAGGCGTTTCCCAGGGTCGCACCACGCGTGCTGGCCGGCTCGCCGTCAACGAAACCGCTCGTCAGCGTTTACAGTCCCTGCGCTCTTCGACGTTTCATCCAGCCACCCGGCGGTCGCGTCCTCACGGCCGTCGAAGTCCGGAACGTACGGCTTGATATCGAGGAGAGGCGTGCCATCGAGCACGTCGACGCCCCGGATCCTGATGCTCTCGCCATCGACGGCCTCGATCGCTACGATTGATAGTCCGATAGGGTTCGGCCGACGTGGTGCCCGGGTCGAAAACACCCCGTGCGTTTCTTCTTCGAGGAACGGGGTGGGTGTCAGGGAGGCGTGCCCTTCGGCCTGATGAAAGTGATAGAGCAAGATACAGGAGGAAAATCCCTCCAGGTCGGCAAGTCCGGGAACGTATTCGTCCTGTAGTTCGACGATTCCGACAGTGTCCCCTGCAGCGGACGCCTGGATCGGCATCCCTTCAACGGAATCGTAGGGCGATCGGATGACGCCGATCGGTTCGTACCGAACCTCGTCAGTAGTCATAGGATTCGCTAGTGAACTACCCCTGCCTACTCGGCTGCTTGCGCCGCCTCCTTGAGGCAGGGGCTTCCTGTTTCGACGACGCGACTTGCAGACACGGCA
>JBKEGM010000008.1:0-23721 GCA_046710005.1 Natrialbaceae archaeon | reverse complement strand
CACGTCGCTAGCCGCGGTTCAACCGTTTCGGGAGTTGCGACGGCGACGGGAGCGTCACTCAGGCGTGATCGAGCAGCCGTTTGTCGATCGGATCCTTGAGTTCGCCGGTAATCGCCTCGAAGCAGTCGGTCGCCGTCACGAGGCCCTGCACCTCGCCGTCGTCGAACACCAGCGCGAGTTCCTGGTTCTCGGCCTGGAACTGGTCGATAACGTCGCTGATGGCGGTGGTCGCGCTCACGGTCATCGGTGGGGCGGCCACGTCGGCCAGATCGAGATCACCCTGCTCGAGTTCGTCCAGGACTCGCAACAGTCCCGGTGCGTATACGACGCCACGGACGTCCTCGAGTTCCGCGCCAACCAGTGGGAACCGGGCCTGTGGCTTCTCTTTCACGCGGTCGAGGTTCGTCTCCAGGTCGTCCGCTCTCGAGAGCGCGATCACGTCCTCGCGGTCGACCATCACCTCCTCGACGGGCGTCTCCCCGATGCGGAGGGCGTTGACAACCTCCTCCTGGCGCTCGTTCGTGAGGCCGACGTTGCTGAGCGACTCGCCCATCCGGCGCCGGAGTTCGGCCCGGGAAGATGGCAACTCGTGGGCCGCTTCCTCGGTCTCCTCATCCGTCCAGGATCGGGTGATGGTCACACCGAAGAGTCCGAGCAACCACTTCGCGGTCCAATCGGACACGTAGATGACCGGCCACATCAGCTTCGTCCACCAGTAGAGGATCGGGGCGCCGTACTTCGCGACGAATCGCGTTCGCTCGATTCCGAGATACGTCGGCGCTTGTTCGCCCACGATGACGTGCAGGAGGTTGATGATCGCGAGCGCGACGATCACCGAGAGCGCCGTATGGCCGGCGCCGCTTGAAGCCGCCAGCCCGAACGTCCGGAGTACCGGATCGATCACGGCGGCCAGCGCGGGTTCGGCAACCACGCCGAGCCCGACGCTCGATATCGTGATCCCGACCTGGCAGCCTGACAGAAAGATTTCCAGCCGGTCGGTCATCTCCCACGCTCGTTCGAGGCCTCGAGACCCGACGAACTCCTCTTTCGAGAACTGCCGAATCCGGGTCATCGCGAACTCGATCGTGACGAAATACCCGTTCGACAGGAGCAGTATCGCACCGCCGACCAGCTTCAGTACCGTACCGGGGTCGACCATTTTCACTGATCTATCTTCCACTGGCAATAAAACCTCTCGGGTCTCGGCCGACTCGATCGAGCGGCCAGTTCGGTAGTATCATCTGGCGTTCCCGTCACTCGTCAGATCGATCCCTCGATTCTTTGTATCCGCCCTACGAACCACCGCCGATGACCGACGATGCGGACTCGACGGTGGAATCGAACAACCAGGGGGAGGAATCCGGATCGGCAGCCGACAAGATCGCTGCCGAAACGGTCCTGATAACCGGCTGTTCCTCGGGCATCGGCCGAACGACCGCACTCGCCTTCCGTCAGAACGATTGGACGGTCTACGCGACAGCCCGCGACGAGTCGGACCTGGAGAAACTTGCCGAGGCTGGCTGTAAAACCGCCGAACTTGACGTGACTGACGACGATAGCGTCGAACGCGTCGTTGACAGGATTATCGAGGAACAGGGAGGGATCGATTGCCTCGTGAACAACGCCGGCTACGCCCAGATGGGCCCGATCGAGGACGTGCCGGTCGAAGACGTTCACCGGCAGTTCGACGTGAATGTCTACGGTCCACATCGACTGACACGGGCCGTCCTGCCCCACATGCGGGCGGCCGAGGACGGGACGATTATCAATGTCTCCAGCGTTTCGGGTCGGCTCTCTTTCCCGGGTGGTGGCGTCTACTCGGGGTCCAAATTCGCGCTCGAAGCCCTGAGCGAAGCGCTCCGGGGTGAGGTCGACGCGTTTGGCATCGACGTCGTCCTGGTCGAACCGGGCCCGGTCGTGACGAACTTCCAGGATCGGGTCGAGGACGAGGTGGGTGGTCTCCCACGGAGTGAGGCCTACGAGGACATCTATGAGATCATGGACGATTACCACGCGATCGGTGGCGCTGGGCCCTTCGCCTCCGAACCGAAAGATGTCGCACGGGTGATCCTGAATGCAGCCTCGTGTACCGAACCCGGACCGCGCTACCCGGTCGGGCCGGTCGCGAAGTACGGTGTCCTGGCTCGGTTCGTGCCAACACCGATGCGGGACGCCGTGATCGGAATCGCACGACGGTTGCTCGGCTGATCCGGGAAAAAGGACGGGGTAGCCTATCATGGTCGAAATCGAGGATCGCGACGCGCTCGCTGGAACGTCTGCCAGAGAACTGGCACTTAAGTGCGTGACAGCCGGAATCGAGGCGGCGTTGCCCGAACGCGTCTTTCGGCGTTCCGTTTCGGTGTCGGCGAACGAAGTGCGGGTTTTGGACGAAACGTACGACCTCGATTCGTACGACGAGATTCTCGTCGTCGGGGGTGGGAAGCCTGCCGGCAGGGTGGCGGCCGTGCTCGAGTCGGTGCTTACTGCCGTCCCGCTTTCGCTGTCAGGGGTCGTCGTCACGGACGACCCGACCGAGACCGAACGGATCGACGTCCTCGAGGCAGCCCATCCATTTCCGGACGAGCGCGGCGTCTCCGGCGCCAATCGGGTCCTCAAAGCGGTCCAGGGCGCGGACGAGGAAACGCTCGTGCTGGCCGTGATCGGCGGCGGCGGAAGCGCCCTCTTACCGGCCCCCGCTGGTCGCTTGTCGCTGGCTGACCTGCAATCCGTCACCGAAGCGCTACTCGACGCCGGCGCTGACATTTACGAATTGAATGCCGTCCGCAAGCATTGTTCGGCGATCAAGGGTGGGCAATTGTCGCGGGCGGCAACTCCCGCCACTGTCGTTTCCCTCGTCCTCTCGGACGTGGCCGGCGACGATCTCAGCGTGATCGCCTCCGGACCGACGGCACCCGACGAATCGACTTTTGAGGACGCCCTCGCCGTCCTCGACAGATACGGGATCGACGCGCCGGCGACGGTCCGCGAGCGGCTGGAAGGGGGCGCTGCTGGCGCGGAAGGGGCTCCATCGGAGACGCCGGGGCCTGGCGACCCGGCGTTCGACCGGACCTCCAATCAGGTCCTGGCGAATGGTCGGACGGCGCTCGATGCGGCCCGTGATACCGCGCGGGACCAGGGATTCGAGCCGGTGGTCCTGTCGTCCCGGCTCAGGGGTGAGGCCCGTGAGGTCGGCACCACGCTGGCAGCCGTGGCGGAGGAGGTCCGTGACGGCGGCGACCCCGTGGCCCCACCGGCGGTCGTCATCTCGGGTGGGGAGACGACCGTTACCGTTCGGGGCGATGGGGTGGGCGGGCCGAACCAGGAACTCGCGCTCGGTGCTGCGCTCCCCGGCGAGGTGGAGGACTGGGCACTGGCGGCAGTGGACACGGACGGCCGAGACGGCGGGACCGACGCCGCCGGCGCGCTCGTGGGCGAGGGGACGGTTTCGGACGCCGAGACGGCCGAAGCGGCCCGCGATGCACTCGCGGACAACGACGTTTTTCCGTTCTTCGACGATCGCGACGCGCTGATCCGGACCGACCGGACTGGGACGAACGTAAACGACCTGCACGTGCTGGTTGTTCCCTGAATCGGAACGAAAGGGATGAGCGTCGTCGGCCTTCGGACGGACACCTTCATGCCCCCGTCAGCCGACGGATCGAGTATGGACCGGGACGACGGGAACGAGGACGTCGATACGGATTCCGAGGACACCAAGGGCAACGATCCCTACGTCCTCCGGGAGGGCGTCCCCTCGGCGGCGACGTTTCTCGCATTGCGAGAGGCCGCCGGAATGTCACCCAGACCGCGTTCGGGTGCCGAGAAGGGCCTCCCGAACTCGCTGTACGGCGTGACGATCGTTCACGAACCCACCGGTGAGGTCGTCGGGATGGGTCGGATCATCGGGGATGACGGCACGGTCTATCACGTCTGTGACATGGGGGTCCACCCCGTCCACCAGGGCCGGGGCCTCGGCACCCGGATCATGGAGGCCCTGGACGCCTACGTCGACGAGACGGCACCGTCCGGGGCGTACGTCAACCTGATTGCGGACGTGGACGGGTTCTACGAGGGGTTCGGGTACGAGGAAACGGCACCAGGGTCGAAGGGGATGTACCGGCGGGTGGAGTGATTCGACACGGGGGAGTGTCATAGGCTGGATTCCGAGTCTGCGGGTCGAGATATTCAATTAATTATAGAGATTCGAGGCCAATTCCCCGCCTTCCCGTGAGGGACGAGCGTTCCGACACCTGTTGTCGGAACCGAGGACTGAACAGGCGGGGGATGAAGCCGACACGGTGAGAAACAGACCACCGAGTGACTGCCCGGCAGGATATTCCACCGACAATCGACACTATTGATACTTTTTTACCCATAACTAGTTATGAAGCAGGACGATGCTGGAGACGACCCGCACCTACGTCGCCAAAATCACGAACTATCAGCAGGTTCGTGACGACCTTGACCAGTACGGGTTCTCCGCATCCAAACTGTGGAACGTCGGACGCTACTCCATCCAACAACGGTGGGACGAAGACGGCGAGATACCAGATGAAGCCGAACTGAAACCGGAGTTGAAAGACCACGAACGCTACAGTGACCTACATTCTCAGTCAAGTCAGCGAGTTCTTGAGGAGCTTGCTGAGGCGTTCACGGGCTGGTACAACTCCGATGACGGCAACAACCCGCCGGGCTACCGGTTCAATCCGTGGGCTAAACCACGATAGGTACTGACGCCCGCAGACCGAGGGAAACCGATGGAATTCAGGCGAGGCAGGCGGCCACGATCCGCAACGTGCGCTCACCACGAACTTCGTCGGCGAACAGCGGGACGCGCTTGACGTCGTGGCCGCGGAAGATCTCCTGGGCGCGGGCCAGCGCGCGCTGCTGGACGTCCCAGCGAGCCTGACAGAACTCGCAGGAGTCGAGGTTCGGGGAAACGAACGCTTCGGCGGCGACATCATCGGTCACGTCAGCCAGCTCTTCCATGACCTTGTTGACGACGACGGTTCCGACCGGAATTTCGAACTCCTCCAGTCGGGCGAGCAGGCGTTCGGACTCCATAACGCTCATTTCTTCGGGGACCATCACGACCCGGAAATCAGTGCGCTGGGGATCTCGAAGGATTCCCCTGAGGTGTTCGATGCGGTCGCGGAGGACGCGCAGGTCGTCGAGGTCCTCTTCGGGATCGATTTCCTCGTCCTCGCCGCCGAACATCCCTTTCAGCCCGTCCATCATGCCTCCCAGCCGTTCGCGGAGTTGCATGATCCGGCCGACCATCGTGTCCATCACCTCTGGGAGTTCGAGCAGGCGGAGGGTGTGGCCCGTCGGCGCGGTGTCGATCACCACCCGGTCGAAGCGCTCGTCGTCGATGTATCGAAGGAGCATCTGCATGGCTGCGGCCTCGTCCGCACCGGGCATCGCCCCGCCCATGAGGGCGTCCATCGGGCCATCATCGCCAAGCATCTTGCCCAGGCCGCCCATCGCGCCGTCCTCGGTGAAGGCAATGCTCTCCTCCACGGCAGCGTCCGGATCAATCTCGGCAGCATACAGCGGGATCTCCTCCCTGACCCGGGCCGGTTGCGCTGGTATGTCGGCCTCCAGGGTGTCGGATAGCGAGTGTGCGGGGTCGGTCGAGACCACCAGCGTTGGGGTCCCACCGGCCGCGCTCGAGAGCGCCGTCGCGGCGGCCATCGTCGTTTTGCCGACGCCGCCCTTCCCGCCATAGAGGACGTATTCGGGCCCATCACCGGCTACCGTTGGAATTTCATCCACCTCGACCTCGATCTCGGCTGGCCCCTCGTCGACGGTCGACTTGTCTTCCTCGGACGGACTTGCTTCCTCGGCCTCGACGGCTGCCGGTTCCTCGTCGTTATCCACCTCATCGACCGGCTCCACGTCGATATCGCTCATACGCGAGGGTTCCGGGTGGCGACTTGAGTACTCGTCGGTACGGGATCGGTTGCTGCGGGTGGTTCCGCTGGACGATAGCCGAACTCACCCGAAGTACTCGGCCAGGCGGTCGGCGGCCTCGACGGCCCGTGGCGTCACGATTGCGAAGCGATGCCAGTCTGCCCGGGCGTCTCCGAACGCCTCGCCTGGCATGCCCGCGACGCCCGCCTCGTCGATGAGTCGCTTCGAGTTTTCCATCGTCCCGGGGAAGTCCTCGAACTTCGCCATGACGTAGAAGGCGCCGTCTGGGTCGGTGTATTCAGCACCGGCACGGTCGAGGGCATCGGTAAATGCAGCGATTCGTTCGCGGAGCAAGTCGCGGCTCTCCTCGTAGTAATCGGGACCGGTCTCGCGCAGGGCCTTCAGCACCGCGGACTGACCCTGGCGGTTGATCGCGACATTGGTGAGCATGTGGCGACTGTGAACCAGGTCGAACAGCGACTCGGGGATGATGGCGTACCCGACGCGCACGCCCGTGATCGCCATTGACTTCGAGAAGGAACTGGTGACGATCCGGTGCTCGGAGTCGAACGAGAGGGCGCTGGTGAAGTTTTCGGAGTAGTCGAAGTGGTCGTAGGTCTCGTCGCTGACGAGGACAGCGTCGTAGTCCTCGGCCACCCTGACGAGTGCTTCCATCTGGTCCGCGTTGAGGACGCCGCCGGTCGGGTTCTTGGGCGTGTTCACGACGATGCACGCGGTGTCCTCGCTCGCTGCCTCGCGGACGGCAGTCGGGTCCAGGGTGCCGTCAGGCCCAACCGGAACGTAGCGCTCGGTCCCGCCGAGCATCTGGGTCTTCCCGGGATAATAGGAGTAGACCGGGTCGGCAAGGAGCACCCCGTCGCCGGCGTCGCGTTCGAGCGCGCGGGCCATCCCGAGATAGTTCGCCTCGCCGGCCCCATTGGTGACGACTACCTGCCCGGGATCGACGTTCCGCCGCGTAGCAATCGCCTTCCGGAGGTCCTGCAGGCCGTCACTCGGGGCGTATTGCAGTTCGTCGACGTCGCGATCCGCGTACTCGCGGAGGCCGTCGCGGAGCGCTTCGGGGGGTTCCCAGTCGGGGTTCCCGCTAACCATGTCGATAATATCTCCCTCGGCCCGGTCCGCGTAGTCCATCAGGTGGAAGAACTGCGGCGTCTGGTACTCCATGCGGGAACGTGAGAGGAGGGGACTGGTTTCTCTTTCGACATTGGACCGCTCCGGGACCGACAGGCTGACTTCCCGGGAGCAACAGGAACGCCATATGAACGCGCCGACGGCCCCGGAACTGCTCGACGAGGTTCGAACGGTCCTCGCCAATCGGGGCGCAGGCGGACGGATCGTTGACGTTCTGACCGGCCACAACCTGCTGTACGTCGAGGTGGAGACCGCCGACGGGACGCGGGAGGCGGCGGTCGTCTATCGGCCTGAGGGCGAACCCCCGGCGACAATCGGCCGCGACGCCCTGGCGGTGGCGGCTGATGCTGCGACGCCGTCGGCCGACCGCCCGCTTCGTGCAGTCGGCATCGGTGCCCTGAACGCGCTCTCGAGACCATTCGTCAACTGGCGATCCGGCGATCCGATGGCGCCGTCAACCGAATCGGTCGACGTGATCGCCATGGTCGGACTGTTTGGCCCGGTGCTTCGTTCGTTCGACGACGTCGAGGTGCGGGTTTTCGAACGAAACCCAAACGAGGTGTCGCTTCCCGAGGGGTTGCCGGGGGGCGTTGAGGTGACGCTCCATTCGCCCGAATCGGCCTCGGATGTCGTTTCGGATGCGGATATCCTCTACGTCACTGGGTCGACTCTACTGTTTGGCGGCATCGAACGGTATCTCGATGCTTCTCCCCCGGGGCAGTTGGTGGTCCTGGTCGGCGCCACCGCGTCGTTCCACCCGGAACCGGCCTTCGAGGCGGGCGTAAGCGTCGTCGCCGGTGGCGCGATTCGCGATCGGCCGAGCGTTCGAGACGTCATTGCGGGGACGAATTGCCAGGTCGATTTACACGAGACCGGCCTCGAGAAGGTATATGCTGCTCGGGAGGGCGCTGACCTGTCAATGCTGGGTCTCGATTGATCGTTTGCCCACGGAGCGGTTTCGGAAAAGCAGGTTCCTCGTCGGAAACGTTTTCCTCGGTCGGGATCATCGTTGGTGTAATTGATGGTTGATAGAATGGGACTTCTCAGGCAACTGGGTCGGATACTTGCCGCCCTGGTCGTAGTTTTCGTCGCGATTCTGGTCGTCGCGGGCGGGCTGGTAGCAGCGGGCGTGATAGATGTCGGCCCGCCGGCTGTCAGGTCGATGAACACCTCCTGGGGAACGGTCACCGAAGACACGACCGAGATCGAAACACGAGTGGCACTCAACAACCCGAACCCGGTCGGCGTCCCGGGTGTGCTGGCCGTTCGATATCGAGCCGCTATGAACGACGTCGTCCTTGCGGAGGGGAAGAAGACGGGCGTTGGCTTCGGGACTGGCAACTCCACGCTAGCGATCGATGCGACCATGGAAAACGACCGAATTTCGGAGTGGTGGGTCGCCCACGTCAACGGTGACGAACGGTCCGACCTGGCGATTACCGGGGCCGTCTCCGGGGCCTTCGACGTGTCTCGGAAAATGAACGAAACTCGGACGATCGAGACGGACCTACTCTCGAACTTTGTGGGCCAGGAACGCCGGACGATTTCGATGAGGGACCGTGATCTCCTGGTCCTGTCGAACCAGTCCGCTCGCTGGGGTGAGGCGACGGCTGACCGGACACCGATTCACATCGGGGCGACGGTCGAGAACCGGCACGAATACCCGGTATCGCTCGACGGAATCGGATATGCCGTGTCGATGAACGACGTCAAAATGGGCGAGGGTGTGACCTCGGAGGGGATCCGGGTCGCCCCAAACGAGACGAAGCGTGTCGAGTTCACTGTCGCACTCGAGACGCCCCGGATGGCCGATTGGTGGGTGACCCACGTCCGGAACGACGGCCGGACAAATCTCACCGTTTCGACGGAGGGCGTCATCCAGCGTGATGGCGAACGGACTCGCGTTCCAGTGTCGCTGTTCGACGCGGGCGTCCGGTTCGAGACGGATCTACTCGGAACCGGCGAGACGACAGCAACAGCGCTCGATGATCCAACCAGTGGGCCAACCTACGAACGGCCGACGGTGTCGGATTTCGAGCGCGATTGGGGCGAGGTCACCAACGAAACGACCGAAATCCACACCAGCGCCACGGTCGAAAACCCCAATTCGGGAGCGATGGGCGACCTCCTCCGCCTTTCAGTGGGAGAGACGGTGACGATCAACGGGGTTGAAATGGCTGACGAGCAGTCGTCCATTGAATCCCTCGAGGCCGGTACGAACGAGGTCGAACACGTGGTTCCGATGCAACACGACGCCGTCCCCGAATGGTGGGCCGCCCACGTCAACAATGGCGAGCGATCGTCGATCGTCGTTGACCCGTTCGCCACAGCTGACGTGGGATTCACGAAGTTCGACGTGGATGTTGCCGAGCGAAACTCGACAGTCGAGACGGACGTCCTCTCCGGCCTGAACACCACCGATCCAAAACCACTGACGGTCAAGGGGCAACCCGTCGGGACGGTTCGCGAGGTCCGGGCAAACTGGGGGACAGCGACGACCGAACGGACGCCTATCACAGTGACTGCCCGGATCGAAAACTCGGCACCGCGCCCCATTACGGTGTCCGACCTGGCTTACGACGTCCGGATGAACCAAATCATCGTCGGGAACGGAACGGACACGACTGAATACAGGATTCCAGCAGGAGAAACCCGGACGGTTAGGTTTACAGTACAATTGGACAGTCAGGCGATGGACGAGTGGTGGGTCACCCACGTTCGGAAGGGCGAGCGAACGGTCGTCGAATCGGATGCGACGGTCCTCGTTGAAGCGCGGGATCGGTCGGAACGCGCTCGGGTCATTTCGACCACGTCCACCGTGGAGACTGACTTCCTGGTCGCGGCCGGTCAGGATTCGGGGAGGCGCGTTTCCGGGGGAGATCGTGCGTCGTCGATTGAGGGACCTCTCCACGGGGAACCGGCCGTCGGAGTGTCGGCCATCCGGTGGCATAAATTGGCATCGGCGCGGGTTCAGGCGCCGAAAGCAGGGGTGTAAATCCTGAGAAAGGGCCACCGGCTCACGGTTCCGAGTGTGTACATTAGTGGATCGTCGACGCGAGCCGTATGTGGTGCTGGCAGAGCGATCAATCGGGCGGCAGGGCTTTTATTGGGACCCCCCAATTTCTGGTGAGGATGGATCACAAAAGGGTTCGGGACTGGATTGTTGAAACCGTCGATGTGGATCTTTCGTCGATCGAGACGGTGCTCAGGGCCGTCCCGCGACACCGGTTCGTCCCCGAGGCCTGGCGTGATCTCGCATACGCCAACCGGCCGTTGACCCTTGGGAACGGCACGACCATCAGTGTGCCGAGCGTCATGGCGTCGATGGTCGACCACCTGGCGCTCTCGTCCGGGTATCGCGTCCTCAAGATGGGCACGGGAAGCGAGTATTACGCGACGGTGGTGGCCGAGGTCGTCGGGGCCGCGAAGTTTTATCGATCGAGTACGACCCGAACTTCGCGACGCCGACAGGGGACCGAGACGCCGAGTTGGGGGGACCGTGAGACATCGATTCGGATCGGAGACGGCCGCGAGGACTGGCCCGAAAACGCGCCCTATAACGCCGCGTACGCCACTTTCGCGTCCCGCGGGTTCCTGCCGGCCGTGGTCGACCAGGTTCGGGTCGACGGCCTGCCGAGTGTGCCGATTGGAATCGTCGACACCAGACTCATCTTCGCGAAGAAGCGACCGTCCGGCGACCTGGATCGACTCGACAGTGGTGCAGTCCAGGGCGTCCCGATGCGGGGGCCGGAGCGCAGTTTCGATGCCTCTCGGCAGTAAGCGGGACCGCCTCAAACCAGGGGAGGCGGTTACGACCGCACTGCGTGGGGAGAAACTATTTTCGGTTAACTTGCCTGCTGAAAGACCCGCAGGCGAAACCGTCAAGAGTCTTCTAGCCAAGAATGGATAACCACTCACCCAGACCATGACATATCAGAACGAACAAACGAAGTTGACGTACGAGCAGGCGGGGCGACTCAAGGAGTATCACGAGGCCTATGAGGCAGCCGTCGATTCGGTTCGGGACGACCTCGGGGGAACCTTCCCGCTCCGCATCGGCAGCGAAGACGTGATGACGGACGAGACGTTCACCGTCCGTAATCCGGGCGATCAGGACGAGGTCATCGGCAGGTTCGCATTTGCGGAGGAGGACGAGGTCGACAGAGCCGTCGACGCCGGACGTGAGGCCTACGAGTCCTGGCATCGGCGTCCCTATGAGGAGCGCGTTGAAATCTTCCAGGAGGCGGCCGACGTGATGCGCGACCGGAAGTTCGAAAATGCGGCGATCCTAACCCTCGAGAACGGGAAGAACCGAAACGAGGCGATGGCTGACATCGACGAGGCCATCGATTTCCTGGACTTCTACAGCCAGCAACTCGAGGAGAACGATGGCTTCATCGACGACACGGGTCGGCCGAACCCCTGGGAGTCAACCGAGAGCGTGCTCCGCCCGTACGGTGTCTTCGGGGTCATCCCACCGTTCAACTTCCCGGCCGCCATCACGACCGGGATGACGGCCGCAGCGACCGTCACCGGGAACGCCGCGGTCCTCAAGCCGGCCAAGCGAACGCCTCGGATCGCTCACGCGTTCCTCGATGTGCTCGAGGAGGCAGGCCTCCCGGACGGCGTCGTGAACCTCGTCACGGGGCGAGGGAGCGTGACCGGGCAGCCGATTCTGGATCACCCCGACGTTGATGGCATCGCCTTCACCGGCAGCCGGTCCGTCGGGATGGCCGCCAAGCGAAGCATGCTCGAGAAGAACGCCGGCCCGGTCGTCGCCGAACTCGGCGGGAAGAACCCGACGGTCGTCAGCGAGACCGCCGACGTGGAGGCCGCGATCCAGGGGATCTGGAACGGCGCGTTCAGCTTCTGTGGCCAGAAGTGCAGCGCCTCGAGCCGGCTGTTCGCCCAAGAGGCCGTCTACGACGAGGTGGTCGAGGGCGTCGTGGAGGCCGCCGAAAACATCGATGTCGGGCCGGCCGAGGTCCAGGGGCACTTCATGGGGCCGGTCATCGAGGCGGACGCCGTCGAGACCTACCGCGAGGCCGTCGCGTCGGCCGACGAGGCCGGGGCGACCATCGCAGCTGGCGGGGAAGTGCTTGACGATGGCGACCGGGCGAACGGGTACTACGTCCGGCCGACCGTGATCACCGACCTTCCCGAGGACCACTGGATCTGGCAGGAAGAGCTATTCCTGCCGATCCTGGCCGTCGACAGCTACGCCGACTGGGACGAGATGATCGAGCGCGTCAACGAGGTCGAGTATGGCCTCACCGGCGGAATCTTCACCGGCGAGGCCAAAGACTGGGAGCGGTTCTTCGAGGAGGCCGAGATCGGGACGGTCTACGCGAACCGTCGGGTTAGTTCGACCACGGGCGCGCTGGTCCAGGCTCAGCCGTTCGTCGGCTGGAAAATGAGCGGCACGACCGGCAAGGCCGCCGGTGGGAAGTACTACCTCCAGCAGTTCCTCCGGGAGCAGTCACGGACCGTCTGGAGCCCGGAGGACGAGACGCGGGATCCGCCGGCGACGAGGTAACCTCCGCCTCGGAGACGGGGGTTCCGAGCCCGTCTCGGTGACGAGGGCACTGGGACTCGTTTGCGCCCCTTCTGTACATTTAAATAGTAATAGGCCGAATTTTTGTCCAATGTAATGAGTACCGCTCGTATCTGGTTCGACGGTGCCTGCGAACCGTACAACCCTGGCGGGCACGGCACGTGGGGATTTGTCGTAAAGGATTCGGACGGAGTCGTCGCGACCGAGCGCGGGTACATCGGGGAGGGCGATGGCGTTACCAATAACGTGGCCGAATACACGGCTCTCACCCACGCACTCGAATATGCTCGTGAGGAACTGGACGTCGATACGCTTCACGTCCATGGCGACTCCCAACTCGTCATTCGCCAGTTAACTGGGGAATACGACGTCAACAGTCAACGGCTCCGCCCACTCTGGCGCGAAGCCCGACGGCTCTGTAACGATTTCGAGGAGCGACACTTCCAGTGGGTTCCCCGAGAGGAGAACGTAGAGGCGGATGCGCTCGCCGAGCGCGAGTATGAGGAACGGGCCTACCCGGACCGACTCGAGCGGGCCAAATCCGAGGACATGTCGGTTTCGCCGCGGGAGGACGGCACGTATCTCGTGAAGGACGAGTACGTCGTCGATCTCGACGCTGGCACCTGTACCTGCCCCGATTACCGCCAGCGAAACGCGACGTGTAAGCATCTCTTTGCGGTTCAATTTCATCGTTCCCTGCGGTGACGGGGGCTGACTGACGCTCCGGGACAGTGGTAATCGGGCCAGTTCGGACCAGGAACTGCGTCATCCTCGACACCTTCTTGCCCGTTTTCCTCGTAGTGGGTCTCGTGACCGAGCACATCGATCTCGCGGAACGACTCGGCGAGGAACTTCGCGACCGAGAAGAGACGATTGCCGTTGCGGAGTCCTGTACGGGAGGACTCGTCGGCGGAGCGATTACGGCGGTCCCGGGTTCGAGCGACTATTTCGACCAGGGGTTCGTCACATACGCCAACGATGCGAAGCAGGTGGCACTCGGTGTCTCCCGGGAGGCGCTCGACCAACATGGGGCGGTCTCGGCTCCGGTCGCCCGGGAGATGGCGCAGCGTGCCCGGGACGTCGCCGGGACGACGTGGGCCATCGCGACGACTGGTGTGGCGGGGCCGACCGGGGGGACCGAGCAGACACCCGTCGGAACGGTCTACATCGCCATCGCGCACGCCGCGCCGTGGGGGAGCGAATCATCGTCGGTGTCCGCCGAACGCCACGAGTTCGACGGCGACCGTGCTGCAGTGCGCGAGCAAACGGTGGATCGGGCGCTCCTGGTTGTGCTCGAAGCGATGGATGCTGTGTGACTCACCGGATCGAGATCGGTGTGTGCCGTCCCTGCCCACGGTTTTTGGACGCGTAGTGAGCAACCTTTTTATTGGGGCGGATCCGTCGCCTCGTTCGTGAACAAACGCGGGCACGTGTTGAATGCCGTCCTCCTCAGCGTTGGTCTTGGGTACATTCTCCACCCAGCCGGCAACGCGGAAACCTTTGGGACCATCGTGGAGATCGGTGCGCCTGTGACCCTCGGTGCGCTCTTTCCGGACGACGACACGGAATTCGGCCGTCAGAGGAGATTTCGGCACATTCTCCCGGTCCTCGCAGGGATATAGGGGTTTCCCCAGTCCGTCGGAAACCTCCAGTTCGTGTGGATCGGCGTGTTGCTCCATTACGTTCTCGACGGTGTGGGAAGCAAGCGTTGCATCGCGCCCTTCTATCCCCCTGGTCGCGAGAATTCGATGGGCCGACCGGCGTGTCCCCCTCGAGCGAGTACACGGACCTCGTGACTATTGGGGTGACTGGGCTCGAAGTCCTGGCTGGGTGGGCGATCGTCAACCGCGTCGATCAGGTCGTGATGGAGTACGGACGGACGATATCCTGAGCACTCCCAGATTGGGTTCCGGCCGGAAACCGAAAGTCAAAATTTCGCGGTCGTTTGGTGGCAGTCAATCATCTGGCTGGAATTCCTCAACATGTTAGCGTCCATCGTTGGACTGGATATCCACTGTTAGCGCGCGGGTGACGGGACACCGACGCAGAACGGCAGTAATCAACAGTATCACACCGGCCATAATCAGGAGGCCGCCGCCAAACGACTGCTGGAGAAGCGTGACAAGGGCGACGCCTGAAAAGACCCCGATGGCCCCAAAACCGAGTCGTAGCAAGCGATTCGTTTCCCCGACGTTTTCGTCGATCATGGGTGGCGATTGGCCGTTCTCGACGCATAAGCCTTGTCGGTTGAATGCGAATTTTCCTCATGCGCTATAGTAATTGACCTGTCGCTCCGAATGTATCTTGATTATCGACAGTTATATTCCTGTCCCGCCCGTAGGTCTAGATGCAATGAGTACGAACGTCGATCCTGGTCCGGTCGGTCCCAAAACCCCCGGCGACGAACCGTTCGGCCTGAAGCATCCGACGGTCGTTCCCACCAATTACGAACCGGAACCGGACGCCGAGGATCGGTAACGCTCTATTCCCGCTCATTCTTTCGGTCCCCTTGACGAGTAGCTCGATTACTGTCTTGCGCTCTCCCGTCGGCCGTCGGCCATGTCGCGAACGGGGAGCGTTTCCCTAAAGGAACCTTCTTATATCCGTCGCCGGAAGCCCCTCGCATGGGATTGTTCGACCGGCTCCGCGGCGACGATGCCCCGCGAGTCGCCTTTTTCGGGATCGACGGAGTGCCGTATAGCCTCCTCTCCGAGCACCGTGACGAGTTCGAGCACCTGGCCGCGCTGGCCGACGAGGGAAGTGCCGGCCCAATCGATAGCATCGTCCCCCCGGAATCCAGCGCCTGCTGGCCGGCGCTGACGACCGGGAAGAACCCCGGCGAGACCGGTGTGTACGGGTTTCAAGACCGCGAGGTCAACTCCTACGATACCTACGTTCCGATGGGGCGGGACGTTCAGGTCGATAGACTCTGGGATCGTGTCCAGGATTCCGGACGACAAGCGACCGTCATGAACGTCCCCGTCACGTTCCCACCACAACGCAACGTCCAACGAATGGTCTCGGGGTTTCTCTCGCCAGGCATCGACAAGGCGGCGACTCCGGACGACCTCCGGGATCATCTCGAATCGATCGACTACCGGATCGACACGAACGCGAAACTGGGGCATAACGAGGACAAGTCCGAGTTTATCGACAACGCCCATGCGACCCTGGACGCCCGATACGAGGCTTTCGAGCAGTACGTCGAGGCGGACGACTGGGATCTCTTCTTCGGCGTCTTCATGACCACGGATCGGGTGAACCACTTCCTGTTCAAGGATTACGAGCGAGATGGCGAGTACAAGGAGGAATTCATCGAGTTTTACCGGAAAGTGGACGAATACCTCGGGAAACTCCGGGCGAAACTACCCGACGACGTGACGATGATCGTTGCCAGTGACCACGGATTCACCTCGCTGGACTACGAAGTCCATTTCAACGAGTGGCTCCGCCAGGAGGGCTGGCTCTCCTACAAGGACGACGACCACGAGGAACTCGGCGACATCGCGGATGACACCAAAGCCTACTCGCTCATTCCCGGCCGGTTCTACATCAACCTCGACGGTCGGGAACCACGAGGGTCAGTCTCCGAGGACGACTACGAGGATGTCCGCCAGGAACTCAAGGAAGCCCTGCTCGACCTCGAAGGGCCGGACGGCAAGCCGGTCGCCGATCGGGTCGTCGAAAAGGAAGACGCCTTCCGCGGCGACCACGACGCCATTGCGCCCGACCTCGTGGTGATTCCCAACCACGGCTTCGACCTCAAGGCGGGCTTCAAGGGCGACGAAGATGTGTTCGGTCAGGGCCCCCGCAACGGGATGCATTCGTTCGGGAACGCGTCCCTGTTCGTCGAGGATCCGAGCGCCCGAATCGAGGATGCCGACCTGTTCGACATCGCCCCGACGATCCTGGATCTGATGGACGTCGAGTACGACCGCACCGACTACGACGGCGCCTCGCTCATCCAATCCTGAGGAGATTCCTGACCGAGTTCCTATCGTGTTGAAAATCCCGGCGGAGCGTCTGCGACAGTCCGCTGCGATTCAATCGGAATTTTCGACCTCGTAGGCAACGCCAGCGTCGCGTAATTCGTCCGTCACCCGCCCCACGTCATCAGTCGTCGTGACCACAACAACGTTCAGTCCCCGGTTCGCAGCGTCGGCTGCCACGGCACCGGGGGCGAACGTTTCGTCCGGTTCGGCGCCGATCTTTCGGAGCGTCACGATGGCTTCGACGCCATCCGCGGTGACGAGGTCGGCGGCCTCGCAGGTTTCTACCAGCGCGTCGAGGTTTCCCTCGCGGCTCCCGCCGGACCGAACCGGCGGGACCTGGCGGACGGTTACGAGGCCCGGTTCGAGGTCTATCACGCCCTCGAATCCTGTGACCCCAACGTCCTCCTCGGGCCTAGCGTCCATAGTGGCGACGCCAGTCGCCGGTCCCACGTCGCCCGGAGTTGCTCGCAGGAGGCCACTTTCGACCTTCAGGGTGACCGTTTCGCCTTCGTCGATCGACGCGGTGGCGATGGCCGCGTCCTCCTGGACGCTCCCGAGAACGTCCTCGCTGACGTGGTCGACGAACCGCTCGAGGTCAGCGGAGGCTCTGAACAGCCAGTCGACGCCCTCTTTGGTGACGCGGTAGCGGGAGCGACCCTCCTTCTCGACGAGATCGTCCTCGACCAGTTCGCGGATGTACTCGCTGACTGCCTGGCTGGTCACGCCGACCGCGTCGGCGATTTCCCCCTGGCTCACCGCGGGCTGGTTGTCCGCGATCTCGACGAGGATCCGGTACCGGGTCGCCACCCGCTTGTTCTCCAGCACGTCGACCATGCTGGGGGCTAAGCGACGGCTCCCCAAAAAGCCCTCCCGTACCGGTTGCAGGAATACCAGGGGTCCGCCGCGCGTTCAACAGGTCTATAATTCCCGCTCGCTATCTCCCGTTCGTGCCCTCCCTGTTTGCTTCCCTCGCTGCGCTGTCGGACGCCCTTGCCTGGATCCTGGTAATCGCGTTCCTCGTGGGGATCACGATCGACGCATTCGGGCCTCGCGAGTGGGCTCGTCTCGTGACCGCTGGGGCGTGGGGCGTTTTCGCCCTTTTCTGGCTTTCCGTGTTTCCCCATTTCGTGTTCGAGGTCCGGAGCCTTGTCGAGGGCCTCGGGAGCTTGCTGGCGATCCCATTGTCACTCTCAGCCGGCTCTCTCCTGGTCCGTGGGCGGAACTCGATCATGCACCTTTCGCGAGCGGTCGGGTTCATGGCGCTGCTATACTACCCGCCGCGGGCCATCCACCCGGTGCGGGAGTTCCTGATCGAGACCATCGCCGCCCAGACCGATTGGGGGCTCACGGTGCTCGGGTACGACCCGGCGTTCGTGACTGCTCCAAACACGGGCTATCTCAACACGTTTGTCTTCGCGGACTTCTCGACGTACATTGTCTGGGCGTGCACGGGCATTGGCAGCATCGCTATTTTCGGGGGGCTGATCGCCGCCGCGAACGCGGAGCTCGGACGCAAACTGCGAGCGTTCGCGCTGGCGGTCGGGATTATCTGGGTGCTGAATTGGTTGCGGAACGTGTTCGTCGCGGCCGCGGCCGGGCACTCCTGGTTCGACGGCCCGGCGCTCTCCTGGCTCGCCACCGATGTCGCCGGGGTGCCAGCCGAGCACACCTCCTTCTGGATCGCCCATACGGTGATTTCCCAGAGCCTCTCGGTCCTGGCCATGGTCGGGATCACTTTGCTGGTGGTCCGCCGCGTCCCGGAGGTCCTGTCGATTCTCTCGGAAGCGCTGTTCGTTGCGACCCGCACGGAGTACGACCTGCAGGAAATGCTCGAGATTGATGGTCCACCGTCGATGGACACTCCAGTAAGTGACGGTGAAAACGAGGAGCTCGGTTGAGTGCCGTTTGAACGCCTCTCTTGGGAGTGCATCCAACCAGCAATGAACAGATACTAGTCCGGGTCCGCGACAGTCATGACGGGGACTGGTGCCGAACGCACGGTCTTTTCAGCGACACTGCCGAGGAGGATACGATCCGTGCCCCGTCTCCCTGTCGTCCCCATCCCAACGGCGTGTATTTCGTTCGATTCGATGTAGTCGATAATTTCCTCGACGGGTGTTCCGTGTTCGATATGGCGGATTGTATTTGTAACACCACGGGTTTCGGCCGCCGAGACGACGGTTTCGACCGCGTCGGCCGCGGCCTGATCGCTTTCTTTGTCGGAAATCGTCGACTGGACATCCAGGCCGAGTGTCGCCTCCTCGACGACGGACATGACGTGGACGGTTGCATCAAGTGAGGCCGCAAGTGAAAGTGTCTGTTCGGCAGCGGCTGTCGCAGCGTCACTCCCGTCCGTCGGGATGAGAATGTTCTCGTACGGAAACGCGAGCGTCTCATCGGGCTGCATGCGGACTGAGAGAACGGGAACCGAGGAGAGTCGGACGACCTTCTCGGAGACACTTCCAATGAGGTATCGCGAGAATCCCTCGCGCCCGTGGGTTGGCATCGCGATCAGGTCTTGGTCGTACCGCTCGGCGTACTCGACGATCGTCGGCGCCGGATTCCCCTGGACGACATCGGTCTCGTATGCAACTCCGAGGGTCTCCAGCGTTTTTACGGCCTCGTCGATGACCTCCTCGCCCTCTTGGACGAGTGCGTCGACGGTTTCGCCCTCGACGACGGTGACGCTGTCCCGCGTCGTGTCGGCGACGTAGAGCACCTGGATGGTGGCGTCAGCCCAATGGGCAAGTTCGCTGGCGTGATGGAGCACCGCAGCGGCACCATCACTGCCGTCGAATGGGAGAAGGATGTTCTTGTACATAACGCGATAGGTGAGGGTACGTTTTCCAATGCCCTAATAATTGTCACTAGGGCCTCAGGGTAGTGGCTTGCAAGTGTAAGAAATCGGACTTAGTACCATACTCTGAAATGCTTTCCTACAAGGAACGGAACATCTTGAGAGCCCGGTCACTACAGGAAATCAACGGTACTCTGTAGTTCTTGTGGAACGGCGGACAGATCTTTCCAATCATTGGATAAAATGGGGGAAAACCCCGCCTTTCAGGGTGGGAAGAATGTCAACAGTAAATGATAAACTCGCAAGTTTACGGTTGAAGCTACACTGCAAGGGGCGACCCTTCCTCGGCCCGGAACGATCCTTTGAGGGTTCCCCAGCCACGACTCCTCATCGATGGTCGCCTATCGGGACCGAGCCGTCTACCTGCCCGGCGCCGACGCGCTCGTCCTCGCGGACCTCCACCTGGGTCGTGCCGAGGCGTCGAATGTGGATTTCCCACTGGGAGAACGCGATGATCTCGTCGATCGCCTCGATTCCCTTCTCGAGCGGTTCGATCCAGGGGAAGTCGTCATCGCGGGCGACGTCCTTCACTCGTTCGGGCGAGTTCCCGTCGCGGTCGAGCGGTCGTTGCAATCGTTCGAGGAGACCATCGACAGTGCCGAGGCCGACCTGGTCGTTACGCCCGGGAACCACGACTCTCAACTTACCATCGTCTACGAAGGGTCGCGGAGCGACGAATACCGCCTGGAGGATGGCACGGTTGTCTGTCATGGCCACGAGCGCCCGGAGGCCACTGCTGACCGCTACGTGGTCGGGCACGATCACCCGACGATCGAAATCGAGGGCCAGCGCCGTCCCTGCTATCTCTACGGCCACGGGGTCTTCGAGACTGAGGGAACGGAGGCCGACGATGCCGCCCAGGGCGAAGATTGGGCGGACGTCTTGATGCTCCCGCCGTTTAACCGACTCATCCGGGGCGTCACGGTGAATGGGACGCACGCGACCGACCTCCAGTCCCCGTTGGCCCGCCGTCTCAATGAGTTCCACCCGGTCGTCCGCGACGCAGACGGCGACGAGACGCTTCGGTTCCCGCCGCTGGGGGAACTCAGATCGCACTTGTGACGGTGAATTTATCCCCGCAATTTCAGGCGACCGACGGCGTCACCCCTTAGGAGAGTCAGTTCCCGTGGTTTCGAGTCGGTTTCGGCAGTCGTCACACCGGTTTCGGAGGGTCGCCCGATTGCGTTCAGGGTCGATGCTGCCCAACTCGTGGGTGTCATCGTAGTTCATTGGCGAGTCGTGGGTCATTCCTCTGCGTTCGAGTTCGTCCGCCAGGTCATCGTGTCGGGCCTGGAGCCTCGATGTATCGAGTTGCTCTCGCTCGGCATGCCCACGGACGATGGCCTCACCATGAGGATGGTTCCGGAGCGTCCCGACCGCCTGGTGCATTTCGGTGTGTTCGCCGAGCAGATGCTGGTCACAGAGCAACTGCGGATCGAGTCCCCACATCCGCGTCAATCTTCCATCTCCTCTCTACCGGTATATACGGGGCCCAGGAGTTAATGTTCTCGGGTTATGACATACGCGACCTGTATTCACCTATGGAAACGCTGCTATCCGTCATCAGCAGCTGGGTCTCCTTCAGAGACCCAGCGCGCTCTTCGATCGTTTTCTCAAGCTCCCGGATTTCTTCGCTGAGCGTCTCGATCAGTTCGAGATACGACTCCAGCAATGCATCCCACGGCGTCGGGAGCGAGAGTTCCCGCAGGAACTCTCGTCCCCCAACCCTCAACGGTTTCACCTCCTCCGTGATGCCGTGATCGGAGAGGAGGCTATGGATCTTGTTGGCGTATTTGGTCCGGTTCTCGACCAGCGTCTGTCGCCCGCGCACGAGTGCGCGGGCTTCCCTCACCTCATCGGTTGGAACGGAACTCTCGGGCACGGAATTCAACCGGAGCATCCGTGCGAGTTCTTTTGCGTCGACGCGATCGGTTTTCTTATCCGTGTCAGCGATCTGATTCAGTTCTTTGGGATGGGCAACAGTCACATCCAAATAATCGGACAGCGTATCGTGGATGTGGTAGTAATTGCTGGTTGCCTCGATCGCGGCTTGCGCGCCAGCGTACCGCTGGGCAAGGTCGTCGAGGTTCGCGTTTTTGACGCGAACCTCTTCGACGATCTCACCAGCCTCATCCATTACTGCCACCTGTGCGTACCCGTTGTGGACGTCAATTCCGAGGTACATGGTTTGTTCACCCGGGACGCCAGTGCGTGAAGCAGAGATTCACCTATTCGGGCTTTCCCGGATGCCGCGCGCCGCGGCATCCGGGCTGTACCGCCCATGACTCGGCTTCTTTTGCACACGGACCAGTCAGCACGACGTGCTCGATGGCACGGAATACAGGTCGGTCTCTTGCGCCCCATGCTTGGTTCACGCTCTCATGGCGTAGCAGCGTTTCCATCGAGTCAGCACAGCCTCTAAATTACATCACTCATTTGATGTTTAGCTCATGCCGCAACAGAATAATCAGCGTCCAGTCGGGGGAGTGTGCTTTTGAGATTACCTGTTCAACGTGTCAATACCTGATTATAGTTTCATGCCCAGGTCTTCGCGCACGGCCCGCGCCGCGGTCCGGCCACTCTCCATCGCGCCCTGGATCGACGACCACTCGGTATATTCGCCGGCAAGGTAGACTAGCCCCTCGGGATCGCGAACGTCCGGCAGGTCCTCGTGGCTCCCCGGCGGCTGGGCGAACTGCGCTAAGGGAATCCGGTCGGTCCGACGGAGTTCAAGGTCGTCGAAGCGTTGCTCGGGGTACCACGAGGCCAGGGTCTCCCGGGTACGCGTTGCCAACGCCGGGTCGGATTCCCCCCGCTCGCCCAGGAACGTCGCGCTCAGGAGGGCGCGCCCCTCCGGGGCATATTCAGGTGCCACGGCCGTGTGCTCGACGACGTGGTTTGGCGCGTCGCCGGCCGCGTTGAGGTGGAGTCGCGACCCTGCGTCCAGGGGCTTTCCTGCCGGGTAGTCGTACCACTGAGTGACGCAGGCGTTCGCCTCGGCCGGGACCCCGTCGACGGTCGTCAACGATCGGGCCGAGCGCGCATCGGTCGCCACGACGACGGCATCGGCAGCGACCGTCTCGCCCGCAAGGTCGAGGGTCGCTTCGTCATCGCCGGCGGCAAGGTCTTCGACTCTTTCGCCGGTTTTGATCGTCGCACCCGCGCTTTCGGCACGGTCGCGGAGTTGCCCAGTGATCGCGCCCATCCCCTGGGCTGGCACCGCGATGGCCCCGGCGGTGAGGGTCTGGAAGGTATACTCGAAAACGCGTTTGGAGGTTTTGAGGCGACGGTCGAGCGTGATCCCGCCGTAAAACGGGGCGGCGAAGTTCTCGATGAACCGTTGTGAAAACCCACGCTCCTCAAGGTAGTCCCGGATCGTCGTGTCCGGACCGGCGAATAATTCATCCCGATTCCGACTTTTTAGTTCCCGCCGGAGCTTCAGCGTTCGCAACTTGTCCCCGGTCGTCACTTCGCGGTTGAACAGCGAATCGGTGAGTGCGGCGGGATCGCGGAGTGGGTCCGACAGGATCGACCGTTCGCCGGGACGGGCGATGCAGGCGCCGGGCTTGAATCGACGGAGGTTGAGGGCCCCGTACTCGAGTTCTCGCCTGACGGCCGGGTAGGCGGTGAACAGCACCTGGAACCCCCGGTCGTAGACGTAGCCCTCCTCCCGGGTGCTCCGAACGCGACCGCCGACCGTTTCTTCGCGCTCGAACAGCGTCACGTCCACTCCCGCAGTGGCGAGTCGTCGCGCCGTCACCAGCCCTGCAAGTCCGCCGCCGGCGATGGCGACTGTCGGTTCGGTCATGATACCGGATTAGGGCGGGGAGTACTAAAATCGGGCTGGCAATCCGGTCAGATCGGCCGCAATTCTGGAGTCTCCCCGGCGTGGTTTTCGATGAACGACCGGTACTTGGCGTTCGCCGGGAGGTCGCAGGCGTCGAACCAGCCGGTGGACTCGATGGTCCCGTGGCGGGCCGCTGCCTCACCCCCGATGTAGGGCCCGGCGAAAACGGGTTGCACGATGGGATAGGGTTCGTTGCCCCCGTAGTGGAACTGGCGCACCTCTACCAGGAGGAGGTCCGTCACGTCACAGGTGACCCCCGTTGTCCTGCGGACTTCCCGCCTTGCGGTGTCCGCCGGGCGTTCGTCACGTCGTCCGTTGCCACCTGCCGGTTTCCATTCGAGGGTACCGTGTCCGGCCTCCTGGATCATGAGAACGTTTTCCCCTCTGGTGACGATACACACCGCCG
>JBKEGM010000007.1:0-24423 GCA_046710005.1 Natrialbaceae archaeon | reverse complement strand
CGCCCTCATGAAGCTGGATTCGGTAGTAATCGCGCCTCAGAAGGGCGCGGTGAATACGTCCCTGCTCCTTGCACACACCGCCCGTCAAATCACCCGAGTGAGATCCGGATGAGGCCACCATGCGGTGGTCGAATCTGGGTTTCGCAAGGGGGATTAAGTCGTAACAAGGTAGCCGTAGGGGAATCTGCGGCTGGATCACCTCCTAACGAACGGGACCAGGTTCATCGCCTGGCCCATTTACCTATGGTTGCGTTCACGCACCGCCGCGATCATCGATCGGGCACCTACGAACTACCGAGGCTAACGTTTCGAGCCTCCCGAAAGGGAGGTGGGCCCATAGCTCAGTGGTAGAGTGCCTCCTTTGCAAGGAGGAGGCCCTGGGTTCGAATCCCAGTGGGTCCATCTCCGGGGGCGGGCGAAACCGAGTTCCTTAAGTGGCACTCGGTGAAACGTCCGGTCCCGAACGAACCGATGCACCACCTCGCGCAAGCGTGGGTGGGAAGGGTCGATGCATGCCCTCTATCCAAGGGTGTGCAAATGAGGCCGTGTGTACGTGCGATCCAGACGTCCACTGGACCCGTTCATCGGGTACAGTGTCCGACTGCGTGGCTACTGTGCCACTTGGTGAATGGCTCGGCTCGAGAGCCGATGAAGGACGTGCCAAGCTGCGATAAGCCTCGGGGACCCGCATGGAGGGATAGAACCGAGGATTTCCGAATGGGAATCCCCTCGCAATTGCCTTGCGCAATGGGGAACGCCGGGAATTGAAACATCTCAGTACCGGCAGGAAGAGAAACCAAACGGGATGTCGTTAGTAACTGCGCGTAAACGCGACACAGTCCAAACCGAAGCCTTCGGGCAATGTGGTGTTCGGACTGACTCTCATCATCCGACCGTCTGCATGAAGTCTCCTGGAACGGAGCGTGAAACAGGGTGACAACCCCGTAATGCAGACCAGTACGATGTGCGTCAGCTCCAGAGTATCGGGGGTTGGAAATCCCTCGTGAACATGGCCGGCATCGACGGCCAAGACTAAATACTTCTCGAGACCGATAGCGAACAAGTAGCGTGAGCGAACGCTGAAAAGCACCTCAAGACGAGAGGTGAAATAGGGCCTGAATTCAAGTGGCGATAGAGCGACGGGGCACGAAAGGCTCCACGAGAAACGACCTGGGGGCGACCCCACAGTAGGAACCGTGGAGAGCCGGTGTTCCGTCGTACGTTTTGAAAAACGATCCAGGGAGTGTGTCTGTTTGGCGAGTCTAACCGGTTTATCCGGGAAGGCGTAGGGAAACCAACATGGCCGCAGCGCTTTGCGCCAGGGCCGCCGTGTTCAAGCACGGGGAGTCAAACTGACACGACCCGAATCCGGATGATCTACGCGTGGGCAAGGTGAAGCATGGCGAAAGCCATGTGGAAGCCTGTTAGGGTTGGTGTCCTACAATACCCTCCCGTGACCTACGCGTAGGGGTGAAAGGCCCATCGAATCCGGCAACAGCTGGTTCCGACCGAAACATGTCGAAGCATGACCTCCGCCGAGGTAGTTCGTGGGGTAGAGTTACTGATTGGAGGATCCGACTCCGAGAGGAGTCGGCCCTACTGTCAAACTCCGAACCTACGAACGCTGTGGACGCGGGGAGTCCGGTGTGCGGGGTAAGCCTGTGCACCATGAGGGAGACAACCCAGAGCTGGGTTAAGGTCCCAAAGTGCGGACTAAGTGCAATCTGAAGGTAGTCCCGAGCCCTAGACAGCCGGGAGGTGAGCTTAGAAGCAGCTACCCTCTAAGAAAAGCGTAATAGCTTACCGGCCGAGGTTCGGGGCGCCTAAAATGATCGGGGCTCAAGTCCGCCACCGAGACCTAGCCGCACGGATAACACCGTGATCGAGTAGGTTGGCGCTCCGTTCGGATGGAAGCTCGGGCGAGAGTTCGAGTGGACCGAATGGTGACGAAAATCCTGGCCATAGTAGCAGCGTTAGTCGGGTAAGAATCCTGACGGCCGAACGAGCAAGGGTTCCTCGGCAATGTTCGTCAGCCGAGGGTTAGCCGGTCCTAAGGCCTGTCGTAATTCGAGCAGGTCGAAAGGGAAACTGGTTAATATTCCAGTGCCGCCGTACAGTCAAAGCCGACGCTTTGGGGTCGATCGAGCTGGGCCTTCGCCCAGTCGAACTGTCCAAATCCGTGGAAGCCGTAATGGCAGGAAGCGGACGAACGGCAGAATAGGGCAACTCGATCCAACCTGGAGCCCGTGAAAAGGCGAGTACGGTGTTCGTACCCAGATCCGACACAGGTGCTCATGGCAGCGAAAGCCAAGGCCTGTCGGGAACAACCGACGTTAGGGAATTCGGCAAGTTAGTCCCGTAAGTTCGCGATAAGGGATGCCTGCCCTGCAATGGGGCAGGTCGCAGTGACTCGGACGCTCCGACTGTCTAGTAACAACATAGGTGACCGCAAATCCGCAAGGACTCGTACGGTCACTGAATCCTGCCCAGTGCGGGTATCTGAACACCCAGTACAATGGGACGAAGGACCCGTCAACGGCGGGGGTAACTATGACCCTCTTAAGGTAGCGTAGTACCTTGCCGCTTCAGTAGCGGCTTGCATGAATGGATTAACGAGAGCGTCACTGTCCCAACGTTGGACCCGGTGAACTGTACTTTCCAGTGCGGAGTCTGGAGACCCCCAGGGGGAAGCGAAGACCCTATGGAGCTTTACTGCAGGCTGTCGCTGGGACGTGGTCGCTAGTGTGCAGGATAGGTAGGAGCCGTTACACAGGTACCCGCGCTAGCGGGTCACCGAGGCATCACTGAAATACTACCCACTAGTGACTGCGACCCTCACTCCGGGAGGAGGACACCGGTAGCCGGGCAGTTTGACTGGGGCGGTACGCGCTTGAAAAGATATCGAGCGCGCCCCAAGATCACCTCACTCGGGTCGGAAACCCGAGGAAGAGCGCAAGAGCAAATGGTGGTTTGACAGTGTCCTTCCCAACGAGGGACGCTGACGCGAAAGCGTGGTCTAGCGAACTCATTAGCCTGCTCGTTGCGGGCAATGAATGACAGAAAAGCTACCCTAGGGATAACAGAGTCGTCACCCGCAAGAGCACATATCGACCGGGTGGCTTGCTACCTCGATGTCGGTTCCCTCCATCCTGCCCGTGCAGAATCGGGCAAGGGTGAGGTTGTTCGCCTATTAAAGGAGGTCGTGAGCTGGGTTTAGACCGTCGTAAGACAGGTCGGCTGCTATCTACTGGGGGTGTGAGGTGTCTGACGGGAACGTCCGTATAGTACGAGAGGAACTACGGATGGCCGCCACTGGTGTACCGGTTGTCCGACAGGGCATGTGCCGGGCAGCTACGCGGCAAGGGGTAAGAGCTGAATGCATCTAAGCTCGAAACCCTCCCGGAAAAGAGACACCATTGAGGCCCCTCCTAGAAGAGGAGGTCGATAGACCCGGGGTGTACGCGCCGAGGCAACGAGGCGTTGAGCCCGCGGGCACTAACAGGCCAAGCCACACATTCATTTCGCACTTGGACACCGTCCTCGATGGACGGGTCCAGGCGTTAACTGGATCGCACGTACATTCGGCCGAGACCACCGACGATTGGCGTACTGTGGTTCGATTCCACAGGTCGGCGTTAAGGCGGCCATAGCGGCGGGGTTCCACCCGTACCCATCCCGAACACGGAAGTTAAGCCCGCCTGCGTTCCGGGGAGTACTGGCGTGCGCGAGCCGCTGGGAAATCCGGTTCGCCGCCTCCATTCATTATGCTTTCAACCCACACACAGTGACAACGCTGTGTGTGGGTTTTTGTCATTTGGGCAGCGGGGAGGTTGTGGATCGGGACGGTACACTCAGGAGTAAAAACGTTTCAGAAAGACCAGGTGGCGGCGTCCAACCGATCGACTGTCGAACATAGACCACTCCTTTCGATTGGTGTTGCCGATGGACGTTCCCGGAGTGGACCATCCGTCGGTGGGTTTCCATCGTGTCCAGGCGGATCATAACTCATAAATCGACTCGTCGCGGATTTTCACTCGCGCCAAGGTGGCAGAGTCCGGCCTAACGCAGCGGCCTGCAGAGCCGCCCATCGCCGGTTCAAATCCGGCCCTTGGCTTGTAACTTTTGTTACACAATCCCACCTTATAAGTGGGATATCTTTTGAGGAAATCGCCAGACAGCGTGGGGTATCGTCAGCTGCAAAACGGCCCGAAATTTCCTGTCCGGCCACAGGAAGTTCTGCCATATCCGACGGATCGTCGGTTTCGACCATAAAGATTCGCCGCGTAGCGACCCCAAACAACTGCTCACGTGTTCCGGGACTTCGGGGTGAGACCGTATGAATCGCGAGTACCTCCGAGTGACTCCCACAACGGCTCAGCTTGACCCCGGGGCTATCACGAACACGCTCGGGAGTCTGCACAAACTCACGAGGTCAGACTTGACGGGACGGATGGATGGGTTGACTCCCTTTGGCTCATCCGAGCCGGTTACCTTCGAGTTCGTCGCGATCAGCGAGGGTCAAAACAAGCCAGTTGAGTTTTTGTACGGCGCGGATAGTCGTCTCGGCGTCCAGGCGCAGCGGCTCCGATCGATCTATCCCTCGTCGTTCGACATCACCAGGGTCGAGGTCGACCTCGTGGAGAGGCTTCTTCCTCCGGAAGTGTCCCGCCAATCGGTCGATGAGATCTCCCCACGAGGTGTACGCTGGCGCGGGAGCGTGGACCGGCGGCAGGATTGGATGACCACGCTCTCGGGCTTCTCCGAAGCGTGGAATAGTGAATCCACCATCGCCGACCAGGACTCACATGGCTCTGGCCGAGCCCCACTGGCTCCACTGGTTGACCAGCTGACGAGGTCAGAACACTCCATTGCATTTCAGGTCGTCTTTCAGCCGAAGCCTGACTGGTCGAGACAGGCTCGGAGGCGATCCGGTGCACTGCTCTCCGGGAAAGATACACTCACCCAGCAGTTGCTCTCACTCGAGTCTCCAGGCCCGGAACGGAGGATGCCACGCGGGGTCCCAGATGGAGGGCGTCGTCAACCCGCTACCCTGGTTAACGACCACGCAGGTGCTTCGACACCGATGCGAGATCGGGAGCGGGACCAGGAGACCGTAACCCGGCTCGACCTCCTCCGTGCGAACGACCCGAAGCGGACGTTCACGGTCAACTCGAGGCTGATTGCGCTCCCGGCAGAGGATGGCTCGGACTTAGATGCAGCACTCGATAACCTGAGCGCGATCTTCGACCCCATCGATGGACCATACTACGAGATCGAGGGAGAGCGATTCAGCGAGCGTGGCTTATCCCTCTTTGATGGTGAAAAGCAAGCCAGAGCAGCATTCGAACGCTTCAGAAACCGCTCGCTCCAGACGCGTCGACGCGACCGGCTCCCACGACTCACGAACCGGGCAGATAGTCGGCCGGACCTCGTGCTCAACGCCCACGAGCTCGCGAATCTCGTGATCGTCCCCTCTGCATCGAACCTGACTGTCGAGGGCAGCCGTGGTACCCGCGCCGAACAACGGAGCCGGAACCCGCTTCCCAGACCGCACCAGGACATCACCAAACAGTTGCGACGCCCGGGGCTCGAACTCGGCCATCTCCTTGACGAGAACCGTGAGCCGGAGGCCGAACCACTCCGACTCCCACCTGATCTGTTGCCATTCCACGTCGGGCGGTTCGCGAAGACCGGTGCCGGGAAATCCGTCGCCCTGATCAACGACGCACTCTCGCTGGTCGAGCAGACCTCCGGCCCGGTGTTCCTCATCGACACCAAGGGTGGCGGGCTGCCCGAGCAGTACATGCAAGCCCACGCGAAACGGTTCGGATTCGAAGACCTCGAGGAGCAGGTGCTGTACTTCGATATCCCTGACACACTTCCCGGGTTTGCGTTCTTCAACATCGAACCGGCGCTCGCCAACGGCGTCCCCCGGATGCAGGCGATCAAGGACCGCGTCGACCACTACGTCGAGGTGCTGAAGATGACGATGGGTGAGGACCGGTACGAGCAGGCAGTCGTTTCCCCAAACCTCCTCAAGTACCTCATCCGGCTGATGTACGACGAGGAACACGGGCTCGACCACGGCCGCTACCGTGAGTCGGTGGATTACTTTGGCCAGTCACAGCTCGAGCAAGTCGTCGATCAGCTCTATGAAGCCGGGCCGCCCAAGGCGACTCCCGAAGACGCCCCGCAATCGAGTAGCGACCAGGTCACCTCGAAGATACACCGACACCTGACCGCCGATCCCCGGACATTCGCGAACATCATGGGCGGGGTCAGCAATCGGATGGATTTCATCACGGCCGACCCCTTCCTCCAGCAGATCTTCGACACGACCGAGCCGCGCTTCGACCTGCGGACGGTCCTCGACGAGGATGTCGTCGTCATCTTCGACCTCGGTGATCTCCGGTCGGACGCCGCGAAAGTGATGGCCGGTGTCATCCTGACGAACCTCTATGACGCCGTGACGGAGCGCGACCCTGGGGAATTGGACCGGTTGGCAGACGATTACGTGGCCAACCTGTTGATCGACGAATCCGCCTCGATCGTGGTCTCGGACGTGCTGAACGATCTCCTCGAGAAGGGCCGTGAGTTTCAGCTATCGGTCGAACTCGTCTCGCAGTTCCCCGAACAGATGGAACTCGAGGGTGACCGCGAGGTCTACCTGAACGTCCTGAATAATATCGGGTCGCCGATCGTCGGGAAGATCGCCGTCGACGACGAAATCGCTCGGGCGCTCGCCCACGAGGACATGGACCCGGCCGAATTCCGGAACAGAGTCCGGGCGCTGCCCCGCGGTGAGTGGATTGCGCAGGTCCCAAGCCCGGCCTTCGGCGAGACCGGCCCGATGCCGTTTAGCGTCGGACCGCTGGCTATCCCGGCGGGTCATCCGGAGAGTGACGCACCTCTCACGGCCGCCGAGGAACAGCGTTTCGCGGACGCTCTCGATACCGTCAAGGAGCGGACACAGGCGGACTATGGCGTCCCGGTGGGTGCGGGAGAGCCGACGGCCCACGTCCCCGATTCGATCCGGAACACGCTCGACCTCGCCACCGACGGCCTCGACGAGCTGCTGGCGGTGATGACCCGCTACGTCCAGCTTCGCGAAGGTGTTCGAGAGACGAACGGATGGGTGTTAGTCCGCGCAGTGGACGACCTCCTCGAAACGTGGTACGTCACGGAACTGCCCACTGAAGGGTGGGACGGAACGGAGAACGACGAGATTGCAGACATCCCGTCCCGCGAAGACCTCGCCGAGATCCGCGAGCGGTCGCCGCTCGTCGAAATGTCCGTCGACACCGAGCGGGGTGAGACGCTGATGCGATTGACCGAGACGGGTGAACGAAAATCAGAACCGGAGACCGGCACCGTCCAGGCGGCCGGGAATGCCGCCCACGACGACGCGCTCGCCAGCGTCGAGGCTGTCTTCACCCGTGCGGGCTACCTAGTCGCCCCGGTCCGTCAGGATGGGAGTGGCCAGCCGGATGGCTGGGCTGTCCATCCAGATGCCGAGGCTACGCTCGCACTCGAGGTCGAGACGACGACGCACACCAAGCCGGCGAAGGTACTGCAGAACCTGAGCCGAGCCCAAGTACAGGATGCCATCCCCTTCTTCGTCGTCCCGGCTGGGGAAGACGATAGCATCGATCCCGATCTTACCATCGCACGGCGTGTCGCAAACATTCTCGACGATCCGGTGAAGAATCGAACCGAGCGGGGTGTCGAGTTCTATGTCGGGACTGAGCACGTCACCTTCAACGGTGGAGCCGAGTCCGACAACGGCGCCACGGCCGTTCGGCCAGTAGCGAGTGAGGCTGATTCGACATCCAATCGGAGCCGTTGGCATCGGGAAGCTGGCGAGTACGTCCTCACCGACGAAGCTGGCATCGAGCACGCTCGAGTCAAGGACGTTGACGACGCACCGAAGGAGCAGTTCCCGGCGACGTACAGTCTCGACCAAGATAGTGGGGCCGTCACGGTGTCTGTCCCGGGTGAATTGCCCCAGAGTTACGAGTCGGAAGAAGCGTTCCGTGAGGAATGGGTGCCGGTCAAGCGTCCTCTCATTCCGGCGATCGATCTGCCCGCTCCCGAGTGCGATCGAGACACGTACGCGGTTGGCGTCCTCATGAATGGCTCCAGCGATTCTGCGGGAGTCGAGGATGATGTGGCCATTTACCGAGACGGCGAACTGCAGCCCTTCGAACGATTTACCAAGCGGCTCAAAGCGGGGGAGATCCGGCCCGCCAAGTCTCGCTCAGAAGTTGGCAGCCAATCTGAACCACCGACACCGGGGATGGCAGACGGCGGTGAGTCGGAGCAGGCCAGACCAGGCGATGAGAGAGCTGACCGTGAGGACTCCTCAGAGGTAATAGACTCAGCATCGTCCGACGGTGCGGCAGCCGGTGTGGATGCGTTCGCATCCGAGAGGCTCATCGAGGACGAAGGGAACGTCATTCCATTCCGCGACGTGTATGAGGCATATGAGTCATTCGCCGAGGAGCACGGCTTCGAGTGCAAAGCAACCACCCACCTCACCCCCACACTCAAAGACCACGTCTCGGTCGAAAGCGAACCCAAATGGCACGACGGTGAGACCCAGCAGTGCTACGTCGGTATCGATCTGATCGAGAATGGAGACCCCGGGGGTGATCCAAGCGGATGATCGGGCGACTGACCGCACCTAAGGGGCACGACGGTGGCCACCTTAGAGCCAAAGATGGATTTTGCTCCAATCGCCCGACAGCGAAGCATCAGAGGCAATGTGGAAAAGGACCGGTGGGTCTTAGGAATACGAGTCGCCTCTTAGGTGCCTCTGTCCAGCGATTAGCCCCGTTCAAGCCCCGACATAAGAGCCGCCAATCGACTAGTATAGGTGCTGTTCTGAGCGCAAAGGGTGAGTGGGTAGGAGGGCTGGAGTTCCAGAGGAAGCGGCGGGGGCGAGAATACGGGTTGAGTGTGGGAAGTCTGAATGGGGGTGAGGGCTATGGGGAGGATGACCAGTAAGGTCAAGGATGACCTGCCGGAGGCGTTGACGGCAAGAGACCAGTGGGTCTGCTGGCGTCGCGAGGAGCGCGACGGCAAGGCGACGAAGGTACCGGTCGAGCCGGCGACAGGCGGCTATGCGTCGACGACCGACCCTGACACCTGGACGGACCTCGAGACAGCGCGCGATACGGTCGGCACGACAGACGCCGACGGAGTCGGTTTCGTCTTCACCGACGACGACCCGCTCGTTGGCGTCGACCTCGATAATTGCCGCGATCCCGATAGCGGGACGATCGACGAGTGGGCGCTAGACGTCGTCACCCGACTGGACTCCTACACGGAGGTGTCTCCATCCGGGACGGGCGTCCACGTCATCGTCAAAGGCGAACTGCCGGACGGCCGGAGCCGCTCTGGCGACGTCGAGATGTACGAGACGAGCCGGTTCTTCACCGTCACCGGCGACCGACTGGATCAGACGCCGCCGACCGTTCAACGTCGGATCGACGCGATTCGCGGCGTCCACCAGGACTACGTCCAGCCGACGACCGACGACCTGAACGACCGCACCTCGACGCGAACTGCCGAGGCCGACGTCGGCCTCGAGGACGAGGAGCTTCTCGAACGGGCCCGGTCGGCGGATAACGGTGGTCAGTTCGACGCGCTCTGGCGCGGCCGGACGAGCGGCTACGACTCCCACTCGGAGGCCGACATGGCACTGTGCCTGCACCTGGCGTTCTGGACCGGCGGCGATCCATCCCGGGTGGATGCACTCTTCCGCCGATCCGGCCTGATGCGCGAAAAGTGGGATGAGATCCACTACGCCGACGGGGCGACCTACGGCGAACGGACCATCGAGCGGGCGCTGGAGATGGTCGACGAGGTCTACGATCCCGAAGGGGAGTCGGAAGAAGGGAATGATGGTCCGCGTCCCTCGGAGACGTCCGACGAGTCAGACTTGCGGAAGCAAGATCTCCCGACAGCTTCGGCTCGCCGGAATGAGTCTGTCTACCTCGAGGAGCGGAACCGCCTCCTGCGCGAGAAGGTGCAGTCCCAGGAGGCAACGATCGAACAACAGAACGAGCGGATCGTCGAACTCGAAGCCGAACTGGAGCGGGTACGCGACCAGCTGTCAGTCCAGGATTTACATCCTGCTGATGGATCGGACGATGAGGAGAGCGGGAGCCGAATCTGGGATTGGCTTCGGGATCGCTGAAAGCCCTCACCCGCTCGACGTCCCGCGACACTCACGGGTCGCTTCGGCTCGCGGGTCGTACCTCCCCGCTCGCCCGTTCGGAGCTGCTCACTGACGTTCGCAGCTCCCGCTCCCTGTTCGTGTGAATCGAGGTCTCCGTCCAGTCGACCTCGCACTCGCTGCGCTCCTCGTGCCTGCGGTGCTTGCTTCGTCGGGGGACGATCGAGGCGGCCTCGCCCTTTCGGAGTCCGCCAGGGATGGACTGTCGGTCTCATCGTCCGACCTAGACTCGCTCTTCGATCCGCCCCAGAATATCCCAGAGCAGTGCCACCGGCGACTGTGATTCGAAGTACGCCGGTTCGTATTCGTACTCCTCGTCGGGCGAGTCTCGTTCCTGGCGGTGTTCGAGGCGGTCGACGTGCGGATTTGGTTCGCGATGCCAGCCGAAGTCTCGGCCCGTCGAATCGTAGTAGTGAAAGACGAAATAGGCTGGCTCGCTCGGATCGGGCCGGGGGCGCCACTCGATGCGAAGACTCGCGGAGTCGGCGTCGACACCCAGAATGTGTGGCTCGAATGCGACCTCCAGTTCACGGAAGCGGCCGGCTTCATCGGCAACACCGGTTGCGAGATCGACCGCTGGGTGGTGCCGCACCGTTCGCTTGAGTTCCGTGAGCGTCCGGTGGCGGATTTCGGCGGGCGACTCCCCGTTTGGACCGTCGGCAAGGAGACGGGCACCTTCTGTGCTCATGCAGTCGCCGGTGGCCGCGCCGTTAGTCGATCGTACTGGGCAAGAGCGTCCCTGATGAGATCGAGTCGATACTCGGTGTATTCCCAGTCCTCGGCGACTTTCTGGCGTTCGTATACCTCCGCTTCGGAGACGTCCGCGTCGGCGACGCTCACCCGGAGTTTCTCCGCGGTTTCGACGTCGTATTCGCCCTGCCAGTCATCAATGTCCCCCTTGAGCGTCGCAACCAGCTCTGTGAGTTCGTCGCGGTCATTTTCGCGAGCGAGCGTCCGGACCTCCCGATACCGCATGTACCCCGGGTCGGGATAGTAGGTCGTTGGCCCGTCCTCGGCGTCTTCGAGTAGGACGTCCATCTCGACGAGCCGTCGGAGGTGCCCTCTCGCTGTTTTCTCGGAAACATGAGCGCTGTCGGCGATCTGGCCCGCCGTTCGAGGCTCCTGGAGGGCGAACGCCACCGACCGGACCCGGTCGAACGCACTCGTCTCCTCGATCCAGCGCTCGATCCCTTGGCTGGAGTCCTTTGTCATATACTGGTCTATGGGGCCTGACGGTTAATAATTTACCCTCGAAGTTACTTTATTCCCCGATTTGGGCACCCGGTGGAGGTGTTTGGAGTGGCCCGCCCCGCTCGCCTCCTGGGCCGCCCTCCGCGTCGCTCGGCACCGACCATTCCGGGCGGGCTTCCGCTCCAGTGGGTGCGGGTCCTGCCGGGCGTCTGGTTTGCCGCCAGCGGGTAAGCGAGCCGGTTCCTGCGCTCCGGTAGGTGCTCAGAACGCGGGCACGCTTACTCCGCTGGCCGCTCGCTCCGGGCGGCTCGGCGCGCGTGGCTGGTTCGTCGGGTAGCTGTGGGCGCGCTCCGCTCGCGCCCGACGGTGAACCGAAGGCGCTCGCGGCAGCGCGCAGGCGACGATTCGCAGCGTTGTGACTCCAATCGATCAGTAGTAGAAGGCGCGGTGGTGGGCGCCCTCGGTCGGTACCCAGGTTTCCAAGGTGAGTACCAATGAGCACTCAGCGCGTCATCCGACAAGAGGTTTCGGTCGACGAACAGGCATTCGAACACGAGAACGATGAGGAGGAGTCGGTGTTTCAGCCGTCGGTCGAGCAGGAGATCCAGGCGAAGGTCGATGCCAACCATCCTGACGGCATCGTCGAGGACTACTCGCACCTGCCACTGGCCCAGGAGGAGCGGATTCTGGCCCGGGAGGCCGAACTCGAGCGCATCAGCGCGCAGGCCGAACTGGGCGGCCAGGACGGGCGGGCGGAGCGGACGCGGCGGACCGTCGTCGAGGAGCGACGTGAGCAGCGGCGGGCGCGCCGGGAGCCGGACCCACGGGAGCGACTTTCGCAGGAGGATCTTGCAAAGGTGAATCAGGAGGCCCAACGGATCGTCGAGCGGGTCGAGGGTGGGCCCGGTCGGGCAGCGGTCGCCCGCTCACTGGCCTCCCGGGTGCGGGCGGGCCAGCCACTGACCGAAGCGGTGTTCGCGACGCTCGACGAGCAACTGGCGTCACCGGGGGTTATCCTCCCGATCGAGAAGGTACCCGAGGTGCAGACCGACGAGGTGAGTGTCGAGGGCGAGGTCATCCAGCTCTGGGACCCGAGCACCCCGTCGATCCAGCAAGTGGGGCTCATCGCCGACGAGACGTCGAAGATCAAGTTCACCATCTGGCGGAAGAGCCAGCAGACGGTGATTCGGGAGGGTCAACAAGTGCGGTTCTGGGCGGCGAAGAAGAACTGGTACGAGGGACGGTGCTCGATCGCGCTGACCTACGACAGCCGGATCGAGTTCCCCGAGCGGGTGCCCTGGTGGGAGGCGTAGTCGCCCACGGAGGGCCTCTTCGCCGCAACGGCCAAGGCTTACTGAGCCATGGTTTTACAGATGCAACACGACTCATTGGTCTGGCTCCTTTCGACGTCAGGCGGGTGGGACGGTTATTGGGCGGTGGTCGGAAGATGAGTGAGTGTTGGAAGTGCGACGAACCTGTCGACGGGTACGGAAATTACTGTGGTCAGTGTGGTGCACCGCAGAAACCGAGCATGGCCGCACAGTCGTTCACCCGGAGTGCGAACGACTTCTCTCGTGGTCTCAATGGTCTCCTCGATCTCATCGATGGCTGCCCCGAGATGCTGGCTGAGGGGCTCGCCGATATGGACGGCTACGACGACCTTTCCGCTGCCGATTGGGAGAGTCGACTCGAGAACTCGTTTGAATGGCTTCGAAATTACTTCTACAGGGTATGGCTCAACCACTACGAGGTTTCCTGGAGCGATCTCGAGGAGTTGCTCGATGAACACGAGGACGAGGTCGAGGAATCCGAGGCTGACCCCGAGGCGCTCCCGACACCGACAAACGAGAACTGCGCCTGTGGGACATCCCTTCCAAGCAATGCGCCCTGGATCATCACCCGGTGGAAGGGGGCGACGGAGGCGAGGGCAGTATGTTACGAGTGTTTCGGTCAGATCAGTTCGAGGATCGACGTCGCGGAATAGCCTCGCACATGGTATCTGGACGGTTCGTATTCTCTGGTAGTAACCTCAACTGAGGGTGTCCTTCTGGATTTGGTACCATGTACTGTTCCCCCTGATCTGGCCCCTAAACCAGCCACGTAACCCGTTGTTGTTTCGCCCCGGTGAAGGGTGAAGGGCGATTCCAGCGCCCTCATCGTTCGATATTTGGTGATTTCACATGGCCACCAGTGACCACGCCGACAGACCGGGAGCGGAAGGTGAGCAGCGCGACTCGACCAGCGGCTGTCCGGAATGTGGTGGAACAATCCAGTCCACCACCGAAGAGACGGTCTGCACGAACTGTGGCCTCGTCCTCGACGAACACCGAATCGACAATGGGCCTGAATGGCGGTCGTTCGATGATTCCGAGACGAATCCCGAACGGACGGGTGCGCCGCTTACTCCATCTCGTCACGACCGTGGCCTATCCACTGTCATCGGTCGGGGGACGGATGCCAACGGGAACGCACTCTCGGGGCGGAAACGCAGACAGGTCGGTCGGATGCGCCGCGAGCAGAGCCGGGGGCGGTGGCGCTCGAAGGCCGAGCAGAACCTCGCCCACGGACTTGCCGAGACCCAGCGGGTCGCAAGCGTACTCGACCTTCCCGAATCGATTCGGGATCAGGCGTGCCACCTCTTCCGGAGTGCGGCGGGGGAGGACCTGCTCCCCGGACGCTCGATCGAGGCTGTCGCCGCGGCGAGCGTGTTCGGTGCCTGTCGGACCAATGGCCTTCCCCGGACGATGGAGGAGATCGTGGATGTCTCGGCGGTCGGACGGAGCGGTGTCGACAACGCCTATCGGGTCCTGAATCAGGAGCTCGGAATTCCGACTGTCCCGCCGTCGCCGACCGACTTCATTCCTCGAATCGCCTCGGAATTGCACATCTCGGATGGAACGCGTCGGCTGGCGGAAAACCTCGCCCAGCGAGCTGTCGAAGAAGGTATTGGAAACGGCTGCAATCCGGCCGGGTTAGCCGCCGGTTGCGTGTACGCTGCGGCGCAGTCGGGGTTCGATCGAGTGACGCAGGCCGAGCTTGCCGAGTGTGCGGACGTCACGCCAGTCACAGTGCGGTCGCGCTGGGAGGAGCTTCGACCGCTCCTTGAGGAGGATCGATAGGTTAGAGGTTCGAGAAGGCGTCCATCCAACGGTTGATAGACACATAGTTCTCAATTAGTATCGTCAGTCAACCGAGCCGGAAGACTCTTTACTGTTTCTCTGTAATCTGTAATCAAGGAAGTGGCCATGTCACGAAGCACGAATCGAGACGATGGGGCGCTCGTCCGGGAGTTCCTCTCGGTGGCGGATCTCCTTGAGGAACCGGAGCTGGCCCAGCTCTACGCGCACCTCGCTCGCGAGGGCGAAGCCACCGTCCAGGAGCTGATGGACGCGTTGGACCTGGCCCAGGGCACGGCGTACTCGTACGTCAATCGACTCGTGGACGCCGGACTCATCGAGGTCACGCGTGAGGCCCAACCCCGAGCCTACGTCGCCCGAGAGATCGATCTGACCGTGACGGCTGACGAAGGTGGGCGGGAGTACACCATCACGCCGATGCTCGTCGACGCCGTCGGCCGGCGGACCAGCGACGATGACATCGACACCTACATCGACCGCCATGGCATCGACGGCCTGGCCACGGCGCTCACGTACGCCATCGCTCGCGAGCGTGGCGAGGTCACCCACGAGGTGATGGCCCGCGACCTCGGCATCTCGCCGCTGGCCGCCGAGTACATTCTCCAGGCACTCCGCCCGGTCGTGCACGAGCACGTGGACGTCGAAGTGGTCGGGGGGTCGATCGACGATATCGAAGAACCCGATGAATCTTCTGACTCAGGTTAGCAAGGCTCCGTCTTTGCCTCAATGTTGAGTGGTGGTCTCGCCCCTTAAAATCGTTACTCGTTGGCTGATTGCTTATTTACAGAACGAGTTTCAGAATGAATAGACAGGAAATTACGTGAATACTCCCTCGATCGACTGTTCGACGATCGTCGGGTCAACGTCGATGAGTCTGGCACTCCGTTCGAATACGTCATCGGTCATGATCGAGACGAATTGGCTGCGGTCCTCGTCGGATACTCGATCTTGTACGGCCGACCTGATCTCGTCGTAATCGGTCACATACCAGAGCAGTGCGTGCAGATCGGCGAGGTCCTTTAGCAGCTTGTGACTCTTGTCTCGTTGTGGCGCTGACCGGATCTTCATTGCCCCAAGGAGAGCGACGGGGGCGATGCGTACCTGGGTGGGGACGTTCCAGTCGACATACGCAGCGAGCGGTTCTCCTGCGTCATCCGTGAACACCGGTTTGAGGAGTGGCTCGGCCGGTGGGCGGAAGCCGAACGCCTTCTCGAAGCCATCGAGTTCCGCCGTGTCCGGCATAATGTCGATGTCGAGCCGAAACACATTGTGTGGTGGTTCTCCCCGGGCAGCTTCATCGTCGAGCCGTGCACCGGTCTCGCGGTGGAATTCCTGGTAGAACCCAAACCGACCCCGACGATATTCAAGTTCGGTTTCGATTCGGTTGAGCGTGGTCGCGACGGAAGACCCGGCTAGTTCCTCTTGGCTCCATTCCGGGTCTATGTGAATGCCAAGGTCGATGTCTCGCGAACCGATATACGACCGATCGTACGCGTCTCGAAACCCCTCGGTGACGTGCAAGTGGACGGCCCAGCCCCCGAGTAGACAGACCGGTGGTTCGGTCGCCGAGAGGACGTCCCTGAGTTCGCCCTCGGAAAGCCTCGTGACCGCTTCGGCGTACTGGCTGCGGTCGGCGTTACTCATCGCTCATCCCGTGGTAGCGGTTCATCAAGCGATTTGCGGCCTCGACAGCCGGGCCGCCCTCGTCGAGGAGGTCGACGATCAACTGGGGAATCGAGACGGTAGTGGCGTCGTCGACGGTCTGGGCGTTGTAGAAGACGTGCTCGTCGGTCGCGCGTAGCTCGGTGTTGCCTCCACCGACGAGGCCCGTCTCGGCGACGAGATCGAACCACGCCTCGATGTCAGCCTCCCGGACGTATATGGCGGTCGTCGAAGCGAAGAGGAAGCCCTGGTGGAGCTGTTCGGCCTCATCGGTCGTCAAGGCGTACTCGAGGTTGGATTCGCGAATCTTCTGAAGCGGCTGCTGGAGGGAGACCCGTACCGAATTCGGCTCGATACGCGATTCGAGCCAGCGCTCGTAGAGCATCTCCGGATCTCGGACTGTGGTGTCCTCGATGAGGCCCTCGGTCTCGAGTTGATCGAGGTAGTCGTAGGCCCAGGATGTCGAAACGTCCGCCGCCTTGGCGATTTCGTAGCGGGTTTGTTCGCCATCCGGGTGGTTCAGTAGCACCCGGTGCAGGCGCTCCTTTTTGAATCCCCGCTGTCTGGCGGGCTTCTCGAGCAGCATGATACCTAGGTTATCATCGATACTTATATAACTAACCGGAATTCCGGTTATTGAAGTCACTTAAGTTCACAACCGGAATATTGAACGCGGATCTCTTGATCGATACCGCGACCGTACTCGGCGGAATTGAGATCCCTTGTGTTGTCCTGGCCCTTCTCCGGCCAGGAATCATTTCGGTCGAGGGTGACGGCGAAGAGGGGGCTTCGACTGGCGCCTCTTAAGTGAGCCCATGATGGCGGATTTCCGAGAGACTTGATTACAATCAGTCCCCGAACGAGCGCCTTTTCCGAAAAGAGGTTCCACACTGGATCCCAATACGACAACCACTCTTTGCCATTTCCGGAAGATTTCGGAAATTTCCGAAGTGTCCCAATAGCCGCTATTCGGCGAGTTCCCGTACCATCGTGTCACAATGTCCGGTGAACTGAACTTCCACCGTGGACCCACGAATCACCATCGCCAGCCAGTGAATTCCACGGAATCGGATTCCATGTTCTGGAAGAGGTGCTCAAGCAATGACTGAGGACATCCCTGAATCAACGCGCCGGTACGTTCGAGAAAACCGCGAGGACTTAGAGTACATCCTCAAACACGGGAGCAGTCTCGAGCTCCGTGCCTACGCAGGTGCGCTGCTCATCCGGGGACTTTCCGACCCCGAAATCAATCAAGTAATCGAGGAACTCGAACAGGGAAAGGAGGCGCTGCAGTGATGTCAGTTGCTGCCCAGGGCCTCACGGAACCGTTTGGCATCCTCGAAGAGGTCGGGCCGCTTCTCGAAGACCGTCATCGCGTCCTGCGCACGCTCGATGTCGTCGAGGAGTTCGGGGTCCTCCTTGATGAGCGTGAGGATGGAGTCCCGGAGGTACTGCTCTTCGGCCTTGATCTCCTGGACCGCATCGTGGGAGGTTGCCTGGTCGCACCAGACGCAGAAGTCCTTCTCTCGGGGGGTGTCCCGCCCACAACGCGGGCATTTCATCGGGGCGATAGGCTCCGGCTCCTCCTCGTCGAGTTCCACTCCGTGAACCTTCGCGAGTTCACGGTCGGCGTCCTGGCCGAAGACGCTGACGTACCGGCTGGCCACGTCGCTGCCGCGGACCCATCCGTGGTGGTCCTCGATGTGCGCCTGGTTCATGCCCTGCGAGGCGAGATAGCTCGCGGAGCTCTTGCGGAAGTTGGTGAACGTGACTGGCTTGTCGATGCCTGCCCTCTCTGCGGCCCCTTCGAGGATCTTTGTGAACATCCGGTAGGAGAACTCCTCGGGCCGGTTGAGCTTGCACCACAGCGGGGCGTCGGGGTCGTCCCGAGCCGGGTGATCGGAGAGCCATCGCTGCAGGTACGGCACCGACGGGATCAGGGTCACCGTCCGCTGGCCGGTTTTCCCCTGGAAAGTAAGTTGGTAGCCGTGGCGGTGGTCGGTCACGTCACCGACCGAGAGCCCTCGAATCTCACCGCTTCGCGCCCCCGAGTCCCAGGCAGTGGCGATCAGGGCCGCGTCTCGACTGTAGCGGGTCGCCTCGATCATCGGGAGGACGTCCTCCTCCCAGTGGAGCATATCGCCGGGGCTCGGGGCGGGGTCGTAGTTGCTGGACGTTCCGGACGGGACCCACTCGATGCTCTCGGGCGGGTCGTCGCCGTTCTCGTCAGTCGTTCTTCGCCCGAAGACGCTGAGGGCAACCCGGTAGTCGCGGTTGGTCTCCTCGTTGTCGTAGGTCCGGTTGATCCAGCGGACGATATCCTCAGCTGCGTCGCGATTCTCGAGGGCGTCGGCGAGGCCACCGACGTGTTCGGCCATGCGGGTACAGTGGCGGAGCAACTTCAGGTGTCGGTGGTCGCTGTACTTGGTCTGGAGCAGATAGAGCTCATCGCTGAAGTCGAGCAGGGCCGACCGGTCATCATCCGAGACCTCCTCGGATTCCTCGATACGGGCGCGCAGTGTCTCGATTTGGTCGCCCGGGTCGGTCATAACTCAACCAATTGGGAGAAACCATTTATAAGTTTGGATGTGAACTATCGGTTCAAATCCGGCCCTTGGCTCTCACACGATACCCTAAAGCCCAGGATGTCCTTGTCCTGGTGTGCCTTCCCTTCGCCTCGATATTCCGGGAACCTGATCGTAAAATCACGTTGGTGACCATCCTGTTCGAGTCCGATTCCTGGCAATATCCCAAATACACAAAGATTTATTCCGTCTGTAGAGCATACGTTCGATATGAAAGATCCCCGCCCCGAACTAAAGGCAGACGCCGACGAGCGCCGGGACGCGCCGGATTTCGATGAACTCGCCCCTCCGGAAGAACTCGTCTCCGGAAACCGTACACGGGACGACTTTTTCGACGCCGTACTCGGACTCGATAGTCCCGCGACGGCGAATGAAGTGGCCGACCTTGCGGGACACGGGGTAGACGCGGCCCGGGAGTATCTGGAGTGGTTCGAACGCATGGGAATCGTCACACTGGTCACCGATTCTCCTGCAACGTACGACCGGAATCAAGCGTACCTGAACTGGCGGCGTGTCCAGCAGCTTCGGAACACGTACGGTGACGACGAACTACTCACGTTTCTGGAAGATGCGGCAGAGCGTGACGAGTCGTTCGCTGAGACGTTTGGCGTCGCCGCTCCGGATGCAGTAGCTATCACCGCCCACGCAGCTGACACTGGTCGGTCTGTCGAGGCGGTGTGGCAGGACGTCTCTGCGTGGAAGACGACTCGGCTTCGGATCTCTCTCCTCGAAAGGGCAATACAGACCGACTCGGACGACGCTTTGGGGCGACCTACTGTCGCATGAGTGGCGGAAGCGACGACGCTGGTTCGACGGACGATGTCAGCGGTGCACCGATCGATTTCGACCGTCTGAACGCTGTCGCAGAGCGACTCGCGACGGACGAAAGATTCACCGAGATCGAGGTCCTGCCCGCATTCGCGCCGGATCGCATCGTGTGCTGCTACGACCTCGGATTCTACCCGCGACGCGTGCAGAGCGCTCGCCTGGAGGTGGTGTGGTTCGAGAACGGGGACTTCTCGTTGCACTACCACGAAGAGCACGGGGGTGGCGCGTTCGACCACCGGTGGGATCGGCATCCATCGGAGCACAACACGCGTGACCATATCCACCCAGGGCCGGACGCGCCGACACCTGGTGACGACGCGTCACATCCGGCGGAGTGGCGGGGCGTACTGTCGATGGTTCTCGGAGAGATCGAAGATCGACAGCGGGGCTTCTGGACCGAGTGAGTTCGCGTCAGGCTTGTTCACGTCGTAGACGGTGACGGACGAGGAGGAGAAACGCACACAGTTTGGCACGTCTGCGGGACTCGGCGAAATGGAATGCAACGTTGTAGTGACGAGTCCAGGCCGAGAGGGTGCCGAAGATCTGGTTCGGATGGATATCCCGTCACGACATACAGCCACGGTTGCGGAGGAGGGTCTCCCAGGACGTCTCTACGATGACCGCGAGGGGCTGTGGCCACTCGGCTGCCCGCCGTAGTTCAGACCTGAATCGGTCTCGGTCCCACGTGAGTGCGGTAAGGAAGTCCTGTCCGGACTTGCGTTCGACCTCCAACTGTGGATGATAGGTGTCGTCATCTGGATCGTGAGTACAGTCGGTCAGGACAGCGTAGTCCCCCGTCGAGAGTGTCAAGTCACGCGCCTCGACTGCACACCCGTCGAACGTCCAGGGCCGCTGCTCGCGCGCATCTCGCAGTACCGTGGTGGGTATAGCACTACTGTGTCGCGTCTCGTTCATCCATCACGCTTTGGTCCCGGTATCGGACATAAACCCTCCCCGCGAGAGAATACGGGGGATAGCGGAGATCAGAATCCGGCCTTCTCCAGTTCGGCCAAGAACGCCGGTCGGTTCGAGTGTTTGTCTTTCAGGAAATCGACGAATTCCTCGAACCGGGCTTCGGGGACCAACCCTTGTATCTCTTCTAAGTGGTCGGCGATGTCTCTGTAGTGTCGTCGGCCGGTGTCACCGGCAGCAAACGGGACGAGCAGTTCCCGGTAGAGCTCGAAGTACTCGACCGGAGCAGTGGTTGCGACTGGATCCCGATACTGGCGAAACGATGAGAGGTCTGCGGTCTCTTTCAGTCCGGCGAACGCTTTTTCGAGGTCGTCGTCGTGGACGTACAGCGAGATGAGGTTCTTTCGGTCATCCTGCTCAAACCGTCGTTCGAATTCCTCGTATATCGACTGCCACTCTTGATCGTCACAGATCGACTTCAGATCGTCGTACGCTGCCCACTCCGTGTGGTCGAGAAACAGTTGCTTCAGCGTGGTACGGTATTCGTCCATATCCCGGTCTTCGTAGAGCTCGGTAGCGAGCCAGCGAAGGTTACGAGGCGATCGGAACGTATGGATTCCGCCTTCGATGACCTCGATCGCACGGTCTTCGTTGCCCTCGTCGATCAGCCGTCGGGCGTACTCCTTGCAAAAACGCTCGCTTTCGAGGTAGATCTCTTCGTAGAGTTGCGAGAGGGCGTCTTCGGCGGCAAGTTCCTGGAGGATGTAGACGTAGGTCGAGAATATCCGCCGTTTCTGAAGTGACGACGATATCTTTGTGTCGGTCGTCCCTGACTCGGTCGGTTCGACACTTGCGGTGTGTTTCTCGACGGTCGTCGGTTCATCGACGCGTAACTCCTCGAAAGCGTCACAGACAAAGTACTCGAATTTCAGTGTCCCAATGGCCAGGTGCTCGACGTCGAGCGCTCCACCGGTAAAATCGTCGGTACTGAGTGGTCCGTCAGTGAAATCTGACACATAGAGAACGTCTTCCGTTCGCTCGGTATGGCCAGTCGACTCGTCGCCTCTCGCTGATCCGTCGGATGTATCGACGCTGTCCTCAGTTCCATCTCGTCTGTCGTCCGCTTTCGAGGACAACTCCCCCGAGAGCACTGCGTCGAGTGTGACACCGGAAACGTGTGCGTTGAGTTGTTCCAGCCAGTATTCGAGGTCCTCGTCCGTTGTACAGATCGTTCGGAGTGCGTCGTCGTAGTAACCGCTTGCGAACCCGTGGTCTGCCCCGACGAACTCCTCACAGAGACACTGGATGTACGGCCGCTTTCGCTCGTGGTCGAGGTCCTGTTCCGCGACCGTCTCTGCATACGACTCGATAGCGCGTCCCAACTCGCGCCCGTAGTACCCGCTGCTATCGTCGACCCGGTTCAGATTCTCCCGTATCGCCTCGGAAACCGCTCGGTAGATGTCTGTCGCCGTATCGACGTGGTCCCGCTCTCGATGCGTCTCCGCGAGGTCGGTGTATTGCGAGAAGTCGATGTGCGTGTCGTGTTCGACCATCCCCCGGCGACTGATAGCGTCGTCAAACAGTCGATCGATCTCCTGTTTGTAGTCGTAGACAGTTTTTCCCGTGTCTTCGCCGACGAACGCGACGAAGCGGTCACGGATATCCTGATCGTCGGCAACTATGTCCAGCAGAAACGTTCGGAGGTCTTCGGCGGTCGTCTGCTCGACCAGTGATTCGATGTCGACCGCTTCAGGTACCGCCCCATCTCGTTCGGCGTCAGTGTCACTTACCGTCTCGGTGTCTCGGTCATCGACAGCGAGTAGGACTGCGACGATGTGTTTGCAGTCACCTGCGTAGTCGTATGGACAACTGCAATGAGACCGGACCGTATCGTCCACGATGTCGATGGCGACATCGTAGTAGTTGGAACCTCGAACAGTGGCTCTGATCTCGCCTCTGTTGATTCTCAGTTCCTGTACCCGTTCCTGGTGGTAGTAAATGACACCGCGCTCGAACGACTGTTCGGTACAGAGCGATCGAATTTCCTCGCGGGTCGGGAAATCCATGTCTTGGGTCTGCATACTACGTTAGGTCCCGAAAACGTGACGCTGTACCGCCGCTGACGTACTTTGCCGCTATATCCATCAGCCAGCGCCTGACAGATTGAATCGTCTTTCCCTCGTGCATTCAGGTACCGAATGCGGATCGAATTCGACGACGGGACGCTCTTGCTCCGCGATGCACCCGAGGCAGTTCCACATGCAGAGTGGGACGACCGCGTCGATACGTCCCGCGCTTGAGCGTACCGGTACCGGGCACTCCCCGAGTGGGCCGGGCAGTGGAACGATAGCGGGGGGGCAGGCCACGCTCGACAGCGGATTCAGTCACGATGTCGAAGACGCTGCCAGAGCGCACCCGGATCTCGCCCTGACGCCTGCGCTCCAGATCGAACCCCGTGACTATCAGCGGGCCGCACTCGACTCGTGGCGTACGCACGACCGACAGGGTACGGTCATCCTTCCGACCGGCAGCGGGAAGACCTTCCTCGGATTGCAGGCTATCGCCGACGCCGGCGTCAGCGCGCTCGTCGTCACCCCGACTATCGACCTGACGAACCAGTGGCACGCCACGCTCACCAACGCGTTCGGTGAGCTACTCACCGACGAAGTCGGCCTCCTCGGTGGAGGGAGTCACGACATCGGCGCGCTCACAGTTACTACCTACGACAACACCTACCGTAATATCGACGAGGACGGTGACCGGTAGAATCTTCCTTTCAACTCAGTAGGATCACTGCGGTACTCGGTTTCCGGTTCCCGAGAGGAAGTGTCGATTCGACCGGCCGTAGACGTTGCTATTCCCCCGACTCGAGGATAGACTACGAGTCGCCCACGATCGGTTCGATCGCCCGACCGACGGAGTCACTGATTGAGGTTTGGAACTGGTCGCGCGTAAATCGATCGACTGGGAGCGACGGGCGGTCGTCGCCCTCGATAGCGGCGTCGATCAGGCCAACTGCTTCGTCGACCGAATCGAACAACCGGTCCGAGCGGCCCTGGAGGACCTCTTGTTGACCACCGCTTGCGGGGGCGAACGCGATCATTCCAGCGGCTATGTATTCTCCAACTGACATCCCGAAGTGCTCGTCGGGCTTGAGGTTGAGCCCGTACTTGTTCGTCGTCAGGAGGTGTTCGAGTTGCTCACGCTCGACGTTGGAGTGGAGCGAAACGTATGGTCGCCGATCCGCGGCCCTGGCGATGCGCTCCATGTATCGTTGATAGGCTCGCGGTGAGGCGCCGGCGATATGCAGGTGAACGTCGTGACCGCGGTCGCGGAGCCCGTCGACCACGGCGATCGCCTCGTGAACTTGCTTGTCCGGCGCGATCCGTCCCACAAGCACGAGTCCGTCCTCCCGTTCCGCCCAGGGGCGTTTGCCATCGATCGGATCGACGGGCGGATGAATGACGTCAGGCTCAGTGTCATAGATCCGCTCGACGACGCTCGCGGTCCACGCGGAGTTGGCCAGCAGCGTCACGTCGTCGAGGTCGCCCCGGGAGGGTCCGGCGAGCGTGCTCCACAGCGGATTCAGTCGGCCGAACTCCCCATCCTCGAGGCGCCGGCGGTGAAACTGCGGGTAGTGGACGTACTGCACGGATGGGAGCGGGAGCGAAAACTCGTTTGCGGTACTCACCGCCAGGTCGAACGCCCCGGCGCGTCGCCGGAAGTACCGGTGGATGAGAACGCTCCGAAACGCCAGCTGTGCTCCGATCCAGGGGGCTGCCCGCCCGAGGGTCGCCGACGCCGTGGCAGCACCTGGTGGCATTTGCACTGAAAGCCCCTCGACGTCGGTGTCGAACCGGTCGGCTAA
>JBKEGM010000006.1:0-25508 GCA_046710005.1 Natrialbaceae archaeon | reverse complement strand
GACGTGGGCTATTGCCGAAAGCCTCTAGCCGTCGGCATGAGCGTAGACGAACGCCCGAAGGAGTTTTCCGCCGAGTGCGGCGGCCTGGCCGTCGTCGCGATCGTTGACCTCGACGACGTCGAACCCGACGGCCTCGGGCGCAACTGCCCGGACGACGTCGCGCATCTCGCGGGGGAACAGCCCGAACGGTTCCATGGTGCCGGTTCCGGGGGCGAACGCCGGGTCGGCGCCGTCGACGTCGACGGTCAGGTAGACGCGTTCGGAATCGAGGGCCGGCGACCAGTCGGCCACGTTTTCGGGCGACACCACCGTAACGTCCGGTTCCGCGGCCCGGTCCCATTCTTTCTGGCTGCCGGTCCGGGCGCCGATGATGACGGCGCGTTCGACCGTGTCGTGTTCGAGCGCCCGGCGCATGGCCGTTGCATGGCTCAGGGGATTGCCATCGTAGGCGTCCCGAAGGTCCAGGTGGGCGTCGAGACAGACGACCGTCTCGGGATCGGTCGCCCTGACGCCTGCGGGCGTGACGCTGTGCTCGCCACCGATCGTCACGGGTAGTGCGCCGTCGCGAACGACGTCCGCCAGGGTGCCCTGGAGGAATTCGAGGTATTCTTCCGCGTCGTCCCAGGCGCGGACGTCGCCGTGGTCGTGAACGGCGAGATCGCTGAAATAGCGGTCAGTCTTGCGGTCGTAGTCGTCGAAAGTTTCAGCGAACCGTCTGACACGATCGGGGCCGAAACGGGCCCCCGGCTGGAACGTCGTGGAGACGTCGAGGGGCGCGCCGACGACGACGTAGTCGCCGGCGTCACGGTCGGCGGTGGCCCCTGGGAACATGGCGATCGGCTCAGGAGAGGATCTTGCGCTGTTCTTCCATCTGTAGGTACTCGATATCGTCGTCGGGCGCCAGGTCGACGTCCTCGGGCACGGCGATGGTGATCGTCTCGTAGGTTTCGAGATCCATCACCTTGGCGACGTCGTCGGATTCCACGCTCACGACCTGGCCCTGCTTTCGGTTAATGATGGGTACCCACACTTTGGCGTCGACCGGCTGAGAGAGCGAGCGCTTCTTGTCGTCGAAAACGCCTCTTGCCTCGATTCGGGCCTTGGCGCTGCCGTGCTTTCCCGGCTTGGCCGTGCTGTAGGAGCGGATCTTGCAGGCCGAATCATCGACCATCACGTAGTTACCTTCCTTGAGGTCGCGAACTTCCTTCTGCTCTTTAGCCATATGGCGGCGTAATCGGAGGGACGGTATAAACCGTTTGGAACGCTCTGGAGGGTCATTGCGGTTGTTTCGTCGGTTTAGGCGGGATCGGCGGGGACCGAACCGCCCCGACGGCCGGCCTCAGGCGTGGCGGTCGACGACTCGCCCGACCCGTTGTAATCCCTCGGTTAGTTCCTCGGTCGGGAGGCCAAACCCGATTCGGAAGTATCCCGGGAAGCCGAAGAGACCCCCTGGCGCCAGGACGACGCTCTCCTTCTCGACGACGACCCGGCAGAACTCCCTCGCTCCGTCGAAGCCGTCCGGAACGGTGACGAAGCCGTTGACGCCCACCGGATCGTCCCACTCCAGCCCGTGCTCCGCTAGGAAGGCCTCGACCAGGTCGTGGTGCTCGCGGGCCAACTCCCGGTTCTCGTGCAGAATTTCGTCCTCCATTTCGATGGCCTGCTTCGCGACGTGTTGGCCGAAGATGGAGGGTGAGATGGTGGTGTAGTCCTTCCAGTTCCAGGCCCGCTGGACGATCGACTCCGGGCCCGCGATCCAGCCGAAACGGAGGCCGGCCAGCCCGTATGCCTTCGTGAGGCTGGTCGTCGAGATACCATGCTCCCCGAGGCTGGCCACCGGCGGGAGCGGATCGTCGGCCAGCAGGCGGTACACTTCGTCACAGAGCAGGTACGCGTCGGCGTCGACGGCGAGGTCGTACAGGGCGTCGACGGTCTCCTGGTCGTGGTACCGCCCGGTCGGGTTGTTCGGGTTGTTCAGCACGATCAGGTCGGTATCGGGCCGGACCGCCTCGGCGACAGCGTCGATGTCGAGGCTCCAATTGGGCGGATCGAGTGACACCCGAGTGACCTCACCGAACGCCTCTGGGACGGTGCGGAGTGCCTGATAGGTGGGCGTGATCACGACGGCGTGCCCGCCCGCTTCCCGCGCCGACGCGGTCCCGCCCATAGCCGAAAGAAACGTCAGGAAGTTCGCTTCCTGGGTCCCGTTCGTGAACAGTACCTCGTCGGCTGGACGGTTGTAGCGGTCGCCGATCCGCTCGCGGAAGGCCGGGTCACCATCAGTCGGGATGACGTAGCCAAGTTTCCCAGGATCGGTGTCGAACCGAGCCGCGTCGAGGCTCCGGATTCCACTTTCGGCCAGCATGATATCGGCATCGTGTTCGTATTCGGCGAACCAGCGCTCGAGCCCGAAGGGTTCGATTTCCATGGCTGAACGTATCACCCCCAGCGACATGGGCGTTCCTGTGGTGGCACTCCAGGACCACCGACAGCCCCGTCAGTCTTCCTCGCGGTCCTGCTCTCGCATCGCCTGCCGGGTAAACTGTGGTTTGCCGGGGATTCCTCGCGGTTCGCGGAACGAACGGAACAGCACGACGAAGGCGACGAAGGTGATCCCCAGCGCGACGAGGACGCCCGCCACTTCGTCGACGGCGTAGAGAATTGCGGCCGAGAGGAGTCCAGTTGCCAGGACCATCCCGTAGATCATCCGTCGAGCCAGTTGCGTGTAGAGGTTCTGCGGGTCCCGCAACTCGGTCCGGACCGTGAGACTTTCCCGATCGACGCGATCGAGCGCGCTCTCCAGTTTCGGCGGGACCCGTAGCATCGACAAGGCGGCGTCCTGGACTTCGTCGCCTGTCTCGGAGAGGTATTGACGGACAGTCTCCTCACGGTAGCCCCGTTCAGTGAGAAACGCCGACGCGGATTCGATGAAATCGAAGTCCTGATCGAGGGTGACACAGACCCCTTCCACCACGGTGGCAACCCGGAGGACGAGCGCAAGGTTCGGGGGTAATCGAAACGGGAACTCGTAGATGGATCCCTCGATCTGACTGACGATTTGCTGGACGCGGTACTGATCGACGTCCTGCCCCCGAGCGTCCTTGATCGCGAGTTCCATGACCTCGCTCATGACTTCGCGGTCGGCATCGGGACTCAGCGTGCCGATGGCGATCAGGGCATCGAGTAGCGCGTCGATGTCTTGGTTGGCGACGGCGACGTAGAACTCCACGATGCGATCCTGGATGTAATCGTCGACGCGGCCACTCATGCCAAAGTCGTAGAAAACGATTCCCCCATCGTCCTGCACTGCGAGGTTCCCAGGATGTGGATCCGCATGATAGACGCCGTCTTCGACGATCATCTGGAAATACGCTCGAACCAACTGATCAGCGACCTGGCTGCGGTCGATGCCCTTTGCATCGAGGGTTTCGACGTCCGTAATTTTAGTTCCCGGCAGGTATTGCATGGTGAGAACAGTTGGCCCGGAGTGCGATTCGATCACCGGCGGAATGCGGATCCGCTCGTCGTCGGTGAAATTGTGTCGTATTTCAGTGAGCATCCTGGCCTCTCGCTCGTAGTCCATCTCCTGGCGGATCACCGTCCCGAATTCATCGGCAAGGTTTTCGAGTGAAAAGGCGCGAGCCTCGTCGACGAACCGCAGCAGGATCGGGAGCGACCAACGGACGACCCTGAGGTCGGCCTCGACGAGCGCTTCGACGCCGGGCCGGCGGATCTTCACGGCGACGTCCTGGCCATCGATCGACGCTCGGTAGACCTGGCCCAGGCTGGCACCGCTAATCGCCTCCGTGTCGAAATCATGGAAGTGCTCGTCGACCGGGCCGAGTTCGGATTCCACGACCGCCCTGGCCTCGTCCCAGGGCGCAGGTGGGACCTCGTCCTGGAGTTGCGAAATCACGTCGACGTACTCCGGCGGCAGGACGTCCGGACGGGTCGAGAGCAACTGACCGAGTTTGATGAACGTTGGCCCGAGCGTCAATAAGGAATCGAGCAATCGTTCGGCTCGCCGAACGCGAGTCGCACTGTTGACCGATCGCCGGCCGCCGACCAACAGGAATCGCCGGCGGTCACGGGCGTAGGCAAACAGGAGGGGCAGGAAATGCCACACGACCACGACGAATCGCTTGTATGCACGGAGGGAGACCAGCGTGACCACCTCGCGTTAGGCGTCCGTTGGATCGTCCGTCTCGTCGTCTATCTCGACCGTCGTGCCGGTCGCCGAGGCCTTGGGCAGACGCAATTCGAGGACGCCCCGGTCGACGGTCGCCTCGGCGTCGCGACCGCTCGCGTCCGAGGGAAGTGGCAATTCAGCGTCGAGAAAGAGCGAGCGCTCTTCCTGGACGTACCGAAATTCCCGGGGCACGTCCTTTTGGCGACTCGCCTCGATACGGACTCGGCCCTCTTCGACGGTAACATCGGTCGAGTCACCGGTCGCCCCAGGGAGATCGACGATCACCAGGTAGGTGTCCTCGGACTCGAGCAGGTCCGCGAAGATGGCGTCTGGCAGATCTCGCAGGGCGTCGCGCAGCGCTGACATGGAAGGGGGTTGGGGTGGAAGGGCGAAAAAGGCCGTGGTCACACCGACAGCAGCGCGACGAACCCCGCAACAAGGATGGCGATGAAGATCGCGATGAGGCCGGGCTTTGCGATTCGCCATGCTGCGCCGCGTTCCTTCGCGTCGGAGATGACGAAATCCCGGCCACTGATCCGGTTTCGAAGCCGCGCGAACCAGGAGTGGTCGCCGTCGTCCGCCAGGCGGGGTCCGACGGTGGCATTGACCGACCCCGCGTACTCGAGACCATCACGGCCGTATGATGCATGACCGAGAACATGCACTGGTTCGCCCGGATCGAGTCGCCGCTCGATGTATCGCCGCTTGTTGCCGGTCGTCAACTCGATCACTTTCAGGTCCAGACTGGTATTTTCACTGTCTACGTCCGGATTGCCCTCGATGAACCGCCGGATCCGTGCCGGCGGTGTTTCGCCGCCCTCGACCTGGATGCGTTCCGCCCTCGAGAGGTTCGTGCGGACGGCAGCCGGTTCCACGAGGACCGTCCCCGTCCCGTCGTCCACCAGGAAGGGGACGGCGATCGTGTCATCGTCGACCGTCTGCCAGGAACTACTCTTCCCACTGGAGCGGTATTCCTGGACTTCGTAGTCACAGACCAGACACTCCTCGCCGGTAAACGGCCCGTCGAGCGTTCCCGTCGTGGGGTGGGCCGTCCCCTCGAGTTCGATCCGTCCGCCCGATGAGGCGTCCCGCACGTCGTCCGGTTCGCGGGTGTAGATCAGATATGCCCGCCACAGTTCGATGAGCCCATAGCCCCCGATGGTGGCGACGAAGAACGTCCCCAGGAGCAGTATCTGCAGGGGGAGTCCCATAGAACAGTGCCGACGTGGGCGGGAGAAAAATGTGTGCCTTTGTGGACCGGCCCTGTAGGACCGACCGATCGACTCGCGAGGGGTTTTTAGTTGCCCCGTTCCAGGCTGGGGATATGAGTGACACGAGCGATGACATCACGGAGGCCGGGTTCAAAGACCGAACCCGGGTCGACGACGCCCGCGAGGCGCTCAGGGCGGTCGTATCGACGGTCGACCGGACGGAAACCCTCACCCTCGAATCGGCGGATGGGCGGGCACTCGCGGAGTCGGTCCGGGCTGACGTGCCTGTTCCCCATTACCCCAGGGCGGCGATGGACGGCTACGCCGTTCGGGCGGAGCGGACGTTCGGCGCGAGCGAACGCTCCCCGGCCGTCCTCCGGACGGTCGACGAGGGCCCAGTTCGGGGCGACGATGCGGTCAGGGTTCACACTGGCAGCGAACTCCCCGAGGGAGCCGACGCGGTGGTGAAGATTGAAGACGTCGAAGCGGTCGGCGACGAGATCGAAGTGTTCGACCGGGCGGCCGAGGGATCGAACGTTGGACCGATCGGCGAGGACGTCGCGGCCGGAGCCGAACTGTACGATCCGGGCCACCAACTCCGGCCCTCAGACCTCGGGCTCCTGAAGTCGACGGGGATCGGGACCGTTGAGGTCCGGGAACGCCCCCGCGTGAGCGTGATCCCGACCGGCGAGGAACTGGTCCAGTCCGATCCCGAACCCGGGGAGGTGATCGAGACGAACGGGCTGACCGTCACGAACCTCGTTCGACGGTGGGGTGGTGAGCCATCCTACCGGGAGGTCGTCACCGACGACCACGGGGCGCTCCGTGACGCCCTCGAACGCGACCTCAACCACGACGTGATCGTGACGACCGGCGGCTCCTCCGTGGGCGAACGGGATCTCATCCCCGACGTCGTCGCCGAGATGGGCGAAGTGCTGGTCCATGGGGTCGCTCTCAAACCTGGTCATCCCGTTGCCCTCGGCGTAGTCCAGGGGACGCCGGTGATCATGTTGCCGGGATTTCCCGTCGCCTGCATCGTCAATGCCGCCCAGTTCCTTCGCCCTGTAATCAAGTGGGCTGGGGACCTCCGGCTGACCGACCCGCCGACGTTCCCCGCCCGGTTGGACCGCAAGATCCCGAGCGAGCCGGGAGTCCGAACGTTCGCCCGGGTATCCATTGAATCGAAGGAAGGGCAGCGCGTGGCGGTTCCGACGCGAGCGTCCGGTTCAGGGATTCTCTCTTCGGTTGCGCTCGCGGACGGCTGGATCGTGATCCGTGAGGGGGTCGAGGGGCTTCCCGAGGACGACATCGTCGCCGTGGAAGACTGGGAGTGGTTGCCGTGACGGATCGGAAGGAGTTCCGCGACCTCGCCTCGCCCGAACGGGCCCACGACACGATCGCAAACCTGGATCTCGACCCGGGGACCGAACGAATCCCTCTGGAAGACGCCAGGGGGCGCATCCTCGCCGAGCGGATCGACGCCACGATCGACGTCCCAGGGTTCGACCGAGCGAGCCTCGACGGATACGCCGTCCGGGGCCGGGACACCTTCGGTGCCGACGAGGTGGATCACGTTGCGCTCGAACTGGTGGGGGCAGTCCATGCTGGCGAAGCACCTACCGTTTCAGTTGGGGACGGCGAGTGCGTCGAAATCTCGACCGGCGCGGTCATGCCGTCGGGGGCAGACGCCATGGTCCCGGTCGAGCAGACCGACGAGGGCGACGGGGAAATCCTGTTCCGGAAGCCCGTCGCCCCCGGCGACAACGTAATGCTTTCGGGCGCGGACGTTGCTGCCGGCGAGCGGGCGCTTGGCCCGGGGACGCAACTCACCCCCCGCGAGATCGGTCTCCTCTCCGCCCTGGGCGTTGAGACGGTCCCAGTCGCGGGGCGACCGACGGTTGGAATCGTCTCGACCGGCGACGAACTCGTCAGGCCGGGCGACGACCTCGCCCACGATCGCGGCCAGATCCACGACGTCAATAGCTACACGATCGCCAGCAGCGTCGAAGAAGCTGGCGGCGACCCCCGACTGTACCCCCACGCGGGCGACGACGTCGAGGAACTCGAACGGGTCCTCCGGAACGCGGCCGAGGAGTGCGACCTCGTTCTCTCCTCGGGGTCGACCAGCGCCAGCGCCGTCGACGTGGTCTACCGCGTCATCGAGGACCTTGGCGAGTTGCAGTTGCATGGCGTGGCGGTAAAGCCGGGCAAACCGATGCTCGTCGGGACCCTTGAAGGCGGTGCGTATGTCGGCCTGCCTGGGTATCCCGTGTCCGCGCTCACGATCTTCCGGACGTTCGTCGCACCGGCCATACGACGGGCATCGGGCCTGCAAGAACCGCAGACAGCGACCGTTTCGGGCACCATGCTTTCCCAGGTGCGCTACAGCGAGGGCCGCCGTCGGTTCCTTCCCGTCGGCCTCGTGGAGGACGGGTGGGGCCAGACTCGGGTGTATCCTGTCGACAAGGGCAGTGGCGCCACAACCAGTTTGGTCGAAGCCGATGGCGTCGTCGACGTGGATCCCGACACCGAGTACCTCGGGGAAAGTGAGACGGTCGATGTCCAGCTATTCTCGCCGGACGTGCGTCCGCCTACCGTGTTCGGGGTCGGCGAGGATGACCCGGTCCTCTCGCGCCTGCTCGACCGCCTCAAGCGACCACGATACCTCGCCATGGGCAGCCGCGAGGGCCTCCGTCGCCTCCGGAACGGGGTCCCGGACGTGGTCGTCACCGCCGGCCCCGTCGATCGCGATGTCGACGCCGACCAGTTGGGATCGTGGACTCGGTCCTGGGGACTGGTGGTCCCGGACGGTAACGCCGAGACGGTCGAGGGCGTGGGGGATCTCGTCGACCGGGACCTGCGCCTTATCAACCGGACGACGGACTCGGGTCTCCGGAGGAGCCTCGGGAACGCCGTCGCGGACCTCGCCGACGAACGTGGGGAGCCACGCCGTGACCTCGAAGCGTCGATCGATGGCTGGGACCTATCGGCCCGCGCCCACGAGAGCCCGCCCCGCAAGGTTGCCGCCGGCGACGCGGACGTCGGACTCGGCCTGCGGGCGACCGCGACTGCGCTCGGACTCGGGTTCGTGCCGCTCGGTGAGCAGGTGGTCCGCGTGCACGCCAACCCGGATCGAACAGGGAAGTCGGGAGTTCAGGCGTTCGAGGAAGCGACCAGGGACATTGATGAGGTTATCGACGACTTCCCTGGGTATAGCGATTCGACCGGAACCGACCTATAACAACTCGTCCAGTTCGGACACGCGGTAATCGGCCCTGACGCAATGTCCCCTCGCTTGCGGCGAGTGACGCTCGACGTGGACCGCGTCGAGACCGGCGTTCCAGGCCGCACCGACGTCGCTGCTGCTGTCGCCAGCCAGGACGCCGACGTGACCGTTGTGGGCCACGCCGAGGTCCGTCATCGCCTGGCGGACGGGTCGGGGGTCGGGCTTCCAGCCGAGGTCGTCGCTACAGAAGACCACGGTGTCGAACCAGTCCCGAACGTCGAGTTCGTCCAGGACCGGGTTCGCGAGGAACGGGCGGGAGTGCGTGACGACACCGGTCGGAACGTCGAGATCGGCGACGAACTGGGCGTCATCGTGAATGTACGAGTGGGCGGCCCGGCGTTCGCCGTCCTCCACGTCGTGGAAGATCGGCCAGAAACTCTCGGGGTCGATGCCGCGGTCCTCCAGCCAGGCGTCCCGCGAGCCGTCGAGGCCGTACCAGAGCATCTCGGCCTCCCGGTCGGTGAACTGCCGTTCGAGACGGTCGCCGACTTCGTCGAAGACCGCGTGGACGTAGTCTTCCTCGACGTCCACCATCGTGCCATCCAGATCGAGCAACCAGAAGTCGTATTCATCGGCGACCATCGGGAAATCCAACTAGGTGAGACGACGATAAGTGCTTTCCGGCCCCTTGCGGACGATTCGCACCTGTCTACAGCGAATCCCGAACTTCAAACTAGGTAGCAAGGCGGATTCCCCGCCCACCGTGGGCGGTCAGTCGTTGCGTTCGGCCTCGATCACTTCGGCCATTTCGAGGTCCTTTTCGGTCACGCCGCCGGCTTCGTGGGTGGACAGGGTAACCTTGAGTTCCTTGTACCCGATCACCATCGTCGGGTGATGGCCCTGCACCTCCGCGATTTCCCCGACGAGTTGTGCGAAGTTGACGCCCCGAAGGTAATCGTCGAATTCGTAGATTCGACCGATCTCGTTCTCCCCGTAGGTCCAGCCGTCCGGCAGTTGCGATTTGATCTCGTCCTCGGAAAGCAGGTCGGACATACCTGTGCTATCGCCCGGACACGAAATAAATGATTGTGGCCATGCCTGTCGTTTTGCTAACAACCTTTCCGGGCGAAACGTGGTTCTGTCGACCGGCGAGCGGGCCGAGTTCGACCCGGGGCCCCGATACGTTCATCCGCTGGCCGTATCAATAACGGCGTGTGTCCGGAGTGTCTTCCCCGCTTCCCAGACGGGCGCTTCTTGCCGCGACAGCCGGCGCCCTCTCTGCTGGCGAGCGTCTTCAGGTCGACCGCGTCGGGGCGTCCTCTGGAATCCAACTCGGGATCCGCGTCTACCCTGACGAACGGCTCGGGTGGGCGGCGACGGCCCGGGATGTTCACCGTCACCTGGGACGATCCGTCGAGGAACTCCAGCGAATCGCCCGCGATCGTCTCGACCGGCCCGTCGACTTTCACCTCGAACGGGGGCCAGTCGTCCCCCGCGAACCGCTCGACTTCGAGGACGGCCGGGCTCTCTGGCGTTCGTTCCGGGACTGGCTCGAAGAGGCCGATGCTCCCGAGGGGCAGGTCTCGCACCTCTTTCTCGCGAGAGCCCCGTTCGCCCCTGATCTAGGCTACGGAATTGCCTTCGGACAGGTTTTGGACGACGATCCGCTGGGGGCGCAGGCTATCGCCAACGTCGGGGCGACGGAAACGTGGGACGACCGGACCGTCACGCGCAACATGGCGATTCACGAGGTTTTCCATACCCTCATCAGGGACCGTGACGCTCGAACGGTCAATGGGAGCCCGTGCGAGCACGACCTCGGTGCGGTCGTCGGGGAAACCCCCGACAGGGTGTTCGTCACGCCACTGGCGACCAGTTACGCCGGCGAGTCAGGCGGCGAGGAAACGACTTGGCACGGCACTGGCTGTTACCACCACGAGCGGTTCGCACAGTACGACGTCCATCCCGACCTCGAGACGGACTGGTATCACACCTGGGTCCCGAGTGCGGCCACCTGCGAGGCCATCGTTCGGTACTTGCGGGACTGGTGATCGATTGGAACGCGCTCCTAATCGTGCGGTCCCTGCCGGTCCGTTATCGATCGCTGGTGAGGAAATCCTCGATTGCTGAGAGATCAAACAGGGACCACCGATCGTTCAGTTCCGCTCGTAGCCCCGCTTCGAATCCATTCCGGGAGAATATGGCGTATTCCTCCGTTCTGGAGCCATCGTGCCATCGAACCGCGTCGGATTTTCCATCCAGATCTCGGACAACGTTCTTACCGACGGGGTTGTTCGTCCACTTGCATTCCCCGAGGAGGATATGCTCCGTGGCCGGATCGAGGCCGACGACGTCGATTTCCTCTCCCCCATACCACCACCGACCGACAGTCGAATATTGTCCCTGAAACGCACCCGTCTCGCTGGCCACCCACGTGACTTCTTGTGAGATGTCCTCGAACGTCGTTGCGACGTAGTTGGGCATGGCCGGCGTAATCAGATTCTCGAACACGGTGTCGGGAGCTTGCTCGATCCCGGAACGGTTCGGTTCGACGAACCGAAACCAGAATCGCAGGAAATCGTCGGCGATTCGGTACCGAGATCGCTTCGATTTCTCCTTTGTGGCCGTCACTGGAACCTCTCGATCTATCAGACGGAGCCGTCCGAGGGTTCGGAGGTACTTCGAGAGCGGCCCAGAGTCGATGTCGGTTGCACCGGAAATTTCTTTGGGCGTCGTATGACCTCCCGCGATGGCCTCTAGAATGCTCATGTATCGTCCAGGATTGCGCAGTTCGGTTCGAAGGAGGAATTCCGGCTCGTTGAAGAGTACCGAGGTTTTCGAGAGGACCTGCTGGCGGACGTTTTCTCCAAGCGGTCGGTCGTAATCGAACGCAGTCAGGTACATCGGGGTGCCCCCGGTGACGGCATAGGATCGGATCGCGTCCTCTATTCCGTACCCAATTACCGAACGAGCGACCGAGAAGTCGAAGGGATCGAGGTCGAGTTGTGCCGTCCGGCGGCCATAGAGTGGGCTCTCGTGGCCGAGTACCTCGGATTCCATCACCCCCACACTCGAGCCACAGAGGATCAACAGCGATTCCGAGCCAGTAACCTGTTCGTCGACCATTGACTGAACATAGGACGGAATCGAGTCGTTCGACTCGACGAGGTATGGAAACTCGTCAATTGCCAGAACAAGTTTCTCCTTCGAAAGAATCTCCCCGATATACTCGAAGGCCTCGTCCCAGCGATCGATTCGCGGAACGCGGTCGCCGGCCCGGTCGGCGACTCGTTCGATGAGTTTCTCTCGCTGGCGTGCTTCGGCTTCTTGGGCAGCGAGAACGTAGATCGATGGACGTTCTGCACAGAACGCTTTGATTAGTTCGGTTTTCCCCACCCGCCGACGGCCATAAAGGACGACGAATCCAAAACGATCGGCTTCGAACTCGGCGTCGAGTGCCGCGAGTTCGTCTTCACGATCGTAGAAGGTCATTATTTGGATAACCATAATCGCGATAATGACTTATGTGTTTTGGGACGGCCCCTCGAGGTTCGTTTTCTGGGGAGCTAGCGCACATTTGGCCATCCAAACCGCCTTTAGTCTCACGCGCCGATTCGCGACCATGAGTCGCTGGCTCCAGAGCGGACTTCGCCGCGACCTGTGTGTCGTCATCCATGCGCTGGACGGGCCGACGGGTCAGCGGATAAAGACGACCCTGGAGGAGCATTACGACGACCGGTTAGAACCCAGGACCGTCCACGGGGCACTCGCCGAACTCGAGACGGCCGGATTCGTCACCACTCGAACCGATGGGCTGCACGACCACTACGCGCTGACCGACGCTGGCGAGGCGGCGCTCCTCGATCACTACCAGTGGCTGCACGAATCGATCGAAGACGCCGGGGAGCGACGGAACGAACGTTGATCAGTGTTCGCCGGACGGTGCCGAAAGTTCAGTGTCAGCATCCTTCGCCTTCCCCTCTCTGACCCCCTCGTCGCCGAAGTCCGGATCGAACAACTGGAGGGCGGCGTTGATCGTTGCCCAGTCGTCCTCGGCGGCGGCGTCCCTGAGCGCTTTGGTCGGCGCGGCGAGCATCTGTCCGACGACCGCGTCTGCGAGGGACTCGACGGCCTCGCGCTGTTCGTCGGTCAGGTCACCGTGCTCTTCAAGCTTAGCGAGCGTCGTCCGTAGTTCGTGCGCCTTGATTCGGTCCGCACTCTCGTACATGGTCGCGATGGCCTGGTCGGCGCGCTTGCGCTTGAATCGCTCCCGAAGGTGAGTCTCCTCGGCGTCGACGATCGTCTCGACGACCTCGACGGCCTCCTGTCGTCGTTCCCGGGTTCGGTCGGTGATCGACTCGAGGTCGTCCAAGTCGTACAGGGAGATGGCATCGCGATCGGCCGCCGCTGGGTCCACGTCCCGGGGCTGGCCGATATCGATCACGGTTGTGGAACCGACGTCCTCGAAGGCCGCGGCGGTCAGGATTGGCTCGTCGCTGCCGGTGGCCGTTACCACGAGCGTCGCTTCGTCGAGAAACGTATCAATTTCGTCCAGCCCCACGGCCGTCCCCTGGGCCGCCACCTCGTCGGCGAGGTGCTCGGCGTGCGGGACCGTCCGGTTGGCAACCACGACGTTTTTCACGCCTGCCTCACCGAGTGCCCGGGCTGCGATGGTGCCCATCTCGCCAGCCCCGATCACGAGTGCGGTCGCGTTGTCGAGGGAGCGATCCTCGCCCGCGACTTCGACGGCGGCGCTGCCCAGCGAGACGATTCCCTCGTTGATCGCGGTTTCGTTGCGGACGCGCTCACCGACGTGGATGGACTTGGTGACGGTCTCCTCGAGCATTGGCCCGATCCCATCGGCTCCCCGTGCCTCCTCGTATGCCCGCCGGACCTGGCCGAGGATCTGGTCCTCACCGAGTACCAGGGATTCCAGACCGGTTGCCACACGGAGCAGATGTCGGACGCTCTCGTCGTGATTCAATTCTCGGACGGCTTCACCGGGGACGTCGCCGACGTAGGATTCGAGGGCCGTGAAGCCAGCCTCCTGGTCGTCGGCGACGACGTAGGCCTCGGCACGGTTGCACGTCTGGAGGACGAACGCTTCCTCGACCGAGTCTGCCACGAGCAGCCCCGATACGGCTGTCGCCTGGGATTCGTCGCTGACTGCGTCGATCGTGTCGACACTCGCCGCCTGGTAAGAGACCGCCACGCCCGAAATCACGCCTGAACGAAACGTCATGTCAATTATCACCAATGAGGGTGTGCTGCTGTCGGGGAATTCTCGGTGGACCTACTCGCTCGGTTACCGTAAAGGTGTCCAACAAACCGAAGCTTCCCCCGAACGTGTTCATCTCCCGGTGGGAGGGCCGCCTGCTGATGGAGCGGTTTGGAGCACGTCCCACCGCACTCACGCTCCGTCGACGCTGGTCACGTCGAATCCCAGGTTTGCTTCGATCGCCGCCACGATCCCGGACTGATCGGCCGTGGCCTCGTAATAGAACACGAGCGAGAACGTGTTCTCCCGGAGGAGTTGTTGACACTCCCAGACGAACTCGTCGTCCGCGACGGTCAGGCCCTGGTGCTGATTCGAAGCAAACTCCGGGTCGTCGTTACCCGAGTAAATGTACACGTCGTCCGGGTCGTAGCCGGCGTGCTCGGCAACAACATTTCCGACTTCAACGGTGAGGCCGGTCATCCGCACGTCCTGGTCGAGGCCGAGGTCTGTGTGGACGACGATACCATTGAGCTCGACATCCCCGGGTTCGAGTAATCGTTTCGTCCGGCGGTAGAGGTCCTTGTCGATGACGTCGGTCATGGGACGAACCTCGTGACCCGGCGTAAAACCCCTCACGGTTCCGGCAGTTGGGTGTGGGGCACGGAACGATTCTCGGAGCATAGCCACTGGGACGGTGAAAATACGAAAACGCACTTCACGGGTCGCCGGCGGCCACGGGCCGCGGCGCCCGGCACAGTGCTGCAGCCGGGCTTACAGGCGCGTAAGATTCTCAGCGCGCGGGCCCTTCTCGGCCTCCTCGATGTCGAACTCTACTTCTTGCCCCTCCTCGAGGTCGGGGCCGCCGACGTCTTCCATGTGGAAGAAGACGTCCTCGTCTGCGTCTTCGGTTTCGATGAAGCCGTAACCGCCGGAGTCGTTGAAGAAATCGACCGTGCCTTTCGCCATTGCATTCGGTCGGTAGTGGTCCACGTACAAAAAGGGTATGGGTCATCACTGGAAACAGCACCCAGCGACCGCTTCGGGCCTCTCTCCGTGCAATGGCGAGACACAAGACACATGCATCGCAACCGTGTGAGTCACGAATAATGCACTCGTGGTTCCGCGACGCCGGATTGGCCGCGTACGAGCGGTTGCTCGAACGCGAAATCGGCGAGGGACCGACGCACGTCGCCATCATTCAGGACGGCAACCGGCGGTACGCCCGTGAGCAGGGTGGCGAGGCCAACGAAGGCCACGAGGCCGGCGCCGAAACCACCGAGCAGGTCCTCCAGTGGTGTCAGGAGTACGGTATTGAAGAGTTGACCCTCTATGCGTTCTCGACGGAGAACTTCAACCGACCAGACGAGGAACGCGAACACCTGTTCGACCTGCTGGCGGAGAAACTCCGCTCGTTCGCCGACGCCGATCAGATCCACGAGGAGGAAGTTTCGATTCAGGCAATCGGCCGGACCGAACGGCTCCCCGAGCGGGTTCGGGATGCCATCCAATACGCGGAGGATCGAACTGTGGAATACGACCGGTTCGTCCTCAACGTCGCGGTCGCCTACGGCGGCCGGGCCGAACTGCTGGAGGCGACGCGAACGGTCGTCGAGGAGGCAGGCAAGGGTGACGTCGACCCAGCGGCCGTCAACGCCGAGTTAATCGAAGACCGGCTGTACGATCGCCCGGTCAGGGACGTTGACCTCATCATCCGGACTGGGGGTGACGAACGGACCTCAAACTTCCTCCCCTGGCACGCAAACGGCAATGAGGCTGCCGTCTACTTCTGTGCCCCCTACTGGCCGGAGTTCAACAAGATCGATTTCCTCAGGGGCATCCGAACCTACGAGTATCGCGAGGAGTCCTGGCGACGGACAAGGGCCCAGCGTGGGCTGGCACTGCTCCGGGAACTGGGGGGCGTCGAACTCGGGGAGGCCACACGGATCGTCGAGCGCTTCTGGGACTCACTGCCGACCCCCGAACGGGAGGCATACGACGTGGACGACGTGACCGGGGATCCGAGTTCGGACTGATCGTCGAGGTGGTTTTTCGAACCACGTTCCGATTGGGTCACTCTGTTGGCCAATTGGGGTTTTCTCCCTCCAGAATTGAATCGCTCAATACACTGGTGTATCCCTTTTGGGACATCCCGGTCAAGTCATCTGAACACTTAACTCTTGATAACCCGTTTGTAGGGATATGGCCCACACTGTCTGGGAGGTGTTTCTCGCCCTCCTTCGCGGTGGGGAGACCGATGAAGCGTCCGATGAGGAGGACGATGGGGGTCGCTTCGTCCCGTCACCGTTGGACTTGTCCGTCCGAATCGGACATGGTGGGTCAGATGGTCAGCGAGTGCGGGAACTCTCCAAGATGAGCGAACGAGCGGAAGAACTCGAAGAAAACCACCGCGATTCGTAAGCGGGTGCTCTCTTCCGGTTGGTTTCGTTCTGGCTCCTCTCAATCGCTGTGAATCGTTCTTGAACAGTCGTCCATCGGCCAAACTTCCGATTGGCTCACACCGTTCGTCAATCGACGTTTGGCCTAGCGGCCAAATCTCCGCTGGCGGTTTTGATACTCTCGGACCGCACGGAGGTAGTCCCGCTTTCGGAAATCTCGCCAGTTGACATCGGTAAAGTACAGTTCCGAGTAGACCGTTTGCCAGATCATGAAATCCGAGAGTCGTTCGGCGCCCGTTTTGATGACGAGGTCGGGTTCGGACGGGAACACCAGTCGGTCTTCCAGGAGGTCAGCATCGACCTCGTCTGGATCGATGTCCCCGTCGGCCGCATCTTCGGCAAGCGAGCGAACGGCATCCGCGAACTCGGTCTTGCCACCCTTGCCGATGCTCACCTGGATCGGCGCGTCGGCCCGGGAGCGATCATCCGGCCCTCGGATGGCCATCGATTGGGGTGCCGACACCGACTCGAGTTCCCGGACCAGGGTCGGGGCGGCGGCTTCGTCGAGGACGCTCACTGACACCGTCACGTGCTCCGCTCCGTACTCGAACGCCCAGCGGAGAAAGGACTCCAGGGTCTCGTATGCGCCCCGCTCCAGGAGGTCTCGCTCGGTGATCACAACGGCCACGCGCTCCGGTCGCTCGGCGTCGCTCCATCGGATACGGGCGGCCAGATAGCGGTCGTACAATCCCACAGGATCTGTTATCGTCGGGACCGGCCTAAACGTCCCGGTCGAATGGTATCGACACGGAGGCTCTGGACGGCCAATCGAAGGACGCGCTTCGGGACCGTTAAGTGACCACCAGGGATAGGTGGCGATAGCGTGACCACGACAGTTCGCCGTGCTGGCGCGTTTGCGGCGATTGCCACACTTTCCCTGGCCGCGCCGGCATTTGCTTGGGCAGCGACCGAACTCGCGATGCCATCGCTCGATTGGGGCGGTGCCGCGACGTTCGCGCTCGTTGCCCTCCTTGCGTTCGTCGTCGACGAGGACACCGTAGGCTTCGAAGTGTTCGCCAGGCCCGGCGACCGTGAGGATGGACGCCTCTACGGACTGTTGGGGTTCTCCCTCGCGGCCACCGGTTTGGGTGTCCTTACCGTCTACGGCGACTTTCCGACGGAGACGTTCGTCGGCACGGTACTCTTGCTCGGATACGGCAACCTCGCGGCCCAGACGTCGAAAGCCCGTGGCCGTGACCCGGTGATCTGGAGTCTCTCCTTCGCCATCGCCGGTGCCATCGCCGCGTTCGTCGGCCACATAGCCGCCGCTGGTCTCCTCGCAATCCCGGTCGAAAGTGGCACGAACGCAGTGATGGCACAGATCCCTACGTTCGTCTTCCTGGCAACGAGTGGCGCGTTGCTTGGATCGCTGCTCCGGGCCGTCCTCTTCGAACGTGACGATCCACTCGTAATGCTGTCCGTGGGTCTCATGCTCTGGTTATTAATCGAACTGGTCGTCGACGTCGGCGTCACCGAGATTGCGATCGCGGTGGGTGTCACGATCGCGCTCGGATACGTTTCCTATGCCCTCGACACCGCCTCGGCCGCCGGGATGGTTACCGGGGTCCTCCTTGCCCTCCTTACCATCGTTCTCGGTGGGTACGGCTGGTTCGTCATCCTCGTTGCATTCTTCGGCATTGGGGGCCTGGCCTCGAAGTTTCGGTACGATCAGAAGGAACAACGGGGCATCGCCGAGGACAACGAAGGCGCCCGGGGCAGCGGTAACGTTTTGGGGAACTCGACTGTTGCAATCGTGACCGTCCTGGCTCACGCCGCGAGTGAGGTTGGATTACTCGGGACTGAATCCACACTGTCACCACTCTTTGCGGCCGCGTTCGCCGGGTCGATCGCCACGGCGATGGCCGACACGCTTTCGAGCGAAATCGGCGGGCTCTACGATCACCCCCGGCTGATTACGACCCTCGAAGTCGTCGAACCCGGGACGGACGGCGGTGTGACCTGGCAGGGCGAAATTGCGGGTGCCGCGGGTTCGATTCTGGTGGCACTCCTCGCCGTCGGTCTCATGCCCCCGACACCGTATGAGGGCGGCGTGATCGCCATTGCCGGCGTGGCTGGAATGACGATGGACAGCTTTCTGGGGGCGACAATTGAGGGAAGCTATCTGGGGAATCAAGGGGTAAATTTCCTCGCCACGCTCACCGGGGGCGTGGTCGCACTCGGTCTCGTCGTCGTTTTCTAGATCGCGAGTCCGGTGCGATTTTGAAAGCGTGCTCCGAACCGCTACCGATCAGGCCGGCTCGAGCTGGGTAGTCGTCAGGACCCTGACGCCCGTCGGTCGCTTGGTAAACTCTCCTTTTTCACGCGCGATTACCCGATCAACACCGCGCTGGGCGGCGACGTCCAGGACGCGCTGGGTAAGTTCGTCGTCCAGGACGACCGTCGTCGGGGGCACTTCCGCGTCTCGAATTGCGTGGAAGGCTTCCGTCGTCGGTATTTCGTCGAGAACGCCGAAGTCCCCGTCGAGCAACCGGGCGTTGTCGCTTTCGCCATTGACGACCTGGGTGACGTGGCCCTCCAGCGTGGACGTGGTGGCACCGGTTTCAGCGTCATTCGCTACGGTATCAGCGGCGCCTGCATCTTCGGTTTCACCGTCGTCCGTTCCCTCCTGGACGTTGTCTTCGATGACTGAATCTTCGGGAGCTATCCCTTCTGCGGCCGGGGACTCGTTCGTGGACGGGACTGACTTCGGGGATTCAGTTTCGCTCCCTGTTGCCGGAGTGGTACTTCCGTCAGGCACTGGTGCCTCGCTGGGATCCGACTCCGCGATGGCCCTGGCCGATTCGTCCGCTGCAGCGACCGTTTCGTAGGGCACTTTCTCCCTGAGGGCGGTGAACACCTCGTGGTGAGAGAGATCCTCGACGGCCCTGTCCTCGGGAGCGACGGCGACGTAATCGACCTGGCCAACCTGGGCCAGTTCCTCGAGGATGAGGTCGCCACCGCGATCGCCGTCAAGGAACGCGGTCACTGTTCGGTTTTTGGACAGTTCTGCAACGGCCTCTGGAACGTTCGTCCCCTCGACGCCGATCGCGTTTTTGATGCCGTAACGTAACAATTGGAGCACGTCAGCCCGTCCTTCGACGACGACCATCGCGTCGCTACTCCTGACATTTGGCCCGGCGGGGAGGCCTTCGTACTCGGTTACCTCCTCGACGCGAACTTTCTCCCTGACCTTGGCGAGAATCTCCTCGCTGCTCATGACGGTATCCTCGAAGGAGGTCATGAGCAGTTCCGTCGCCCGTTCGACGACGTTGCGTCGTTTGGCTGCCCTTACGTCCTCGATGTTCGTTACTTCGACTTTCGATCGGCAGGGGCCGATTCGTGTGATGGTCTCGAGTGAGGCCGCGAGCGTGGCCGTTTCGACCTTATCCAGGCTCGTCGCGATCGTCACTTCGCCGATCGACGTGCCCGATTTGCTTTCGACCTCAACGTCGATACGGCCCACCTTCGAGGATTCCTGGAGATCGCGGAGGTCGAGCTCGTCACCAAGGAGGCCCTCGGTTTGCCCGAAGATGGCGCCCACGACGTCACTGCGCTCTACCACCCCGTCGGCCGTCACCTCGGCGTGAATGAGATATTTTGTTGTATCGTTCATTGATGATCTGCCCCTGCTCGGGGCGATGGAATGATGCCATGAACATTGTCATGGACGTTGAGCGGTTGGCGACCGGCCGGGATATAGTTGTTGACAACGTCTCACGAGGCTTCCGCTGGACGGATTGTTCACCGTCAAAAGACCGTTTTCTCCCGATTGCGCCATCACTGTCGAATGTTCGCAGACCGGGCCGATATTCCAAAACGGTTCGAAGAAAACCGATGGCGATCAAACGTCGACCCTGCCCACCGGCGGGCAGAAATCAGACGCCCCGCCAGTGGAGATACGCAACGACCGATACCAGGACGATCGCCCCGCCGATGAAGAAGACCACCCCGGGGGGTACCCCACCTGACTGGACGGCCTCGTTCCCCAATCTGGCTGCGTCCGTCGTCTGAGTCGTGGCCGACGGACCCGGGGGTGCCGTCGTTGTCGCATCTCGGGCAGCTTGTTCAAGACTCGTGTTGACGTATTCGGTCACGGTCCGGGCCGTTTCGGGTTCGGCCGTCGGTTCCGGCATCGGCGTTTCCGTCCCCTGGGGCGCTTCTGTTTCCAAGGGCGTTTCCGTCTGCTGTGCAACGTCCGTTGCCGTCCTTGTCGCTTTTTCCGCCGGTGCAGTGGTGTCGGCTTGTACATTCGTCGTCGTATCGGCGTCCATGATACTAACGTCCCCGGACTCGGTCGCTCCGTCTTCAACGACGGTCGTGGTCGCTGATTGGTCCTGGGCGGCCGCGTCATCGCCAGGGACGCCGCCACCGTCGCCACCATCGGCGGCGATACCGTAATCGCCCGATTCCGATTCGCCGGTTGCCGCGGGACCGCTCCCAAAGCCGATCTTTCCCCCGACGAGGGACTTTGCGGCACGTTGGAAGGCGAGACTGGCCAGGGCAAGGACGACGATTCCACTCACGAGTCGGGAGAGGGCCGTCTTCAGCCGGGAGGTTTCCTCCTCCCCCGAGGCGAGAACGAGTGCGTCCGAGGTGGGGGCATAGACGCTCATCTCGTTGCCCCTGGAGGAGTACCAGGTGTCGACGACCTCCACGAGGCCCGCCTCCTCGAGGTTGTCGAGGTGGTATCGGACGTTTTGAATCGAGGTATCGGCCGCCTCTGCGACTTCGCTGGGTGCGTGGGGCTCCTCCTGGAGCGCGCGATAGATGTCGCGGGCGGTGTCCGAGGAGAGCGCGCTGAACACAGCATCTGCGTCTTCGCCTTCCAGGTCGACGACTCGAGGACCGGAGTCGGGCACTTCGGTCTCGCCTTGGAGCGGGAGGAGACGGGCCATTCCTACCAATGCCAATGCACCGGATATTCAAACCCCTTGTGCAAGGTAAAATCGTGACTGTACCGAACAAGCACGCTTCATTCATCGGTTTTTCTGATATACGTCTTTTGAGGGCTGGGGAGACTGCCCCCTGGTAAAACCCGATTTTCACCGTTCAGCCCAGGATAAAATTCGCGTCTGTGTCTTCCGGATGCGCTCAGAGCCACCCCCTCTCCTGTCGACCTCGCCTGCTCTGGGCTGGTGGGTGTCGAGTGAGATGTGGCAATTGGGAAGGGAGCTTTTAGGGGCCTCAGCACGGAACGCATACCCATGCAAACGCACATCGTGCCGGTGGGGTTCGATTACGACCGCTTGATCGCCCCACTGGTGCGCGACAAAATCGACGTCGATCGCGTCATTTTGCTGAAGGGCGCGGTCGGGAGCGAGGCCAACGTCGAGTACTCCCGGCATCTCACGGAGAAACTCGAGACGGATTTCCGGAACCTCCTGGGGGCCGACACCGAGCGGTTCGTCGTCGAGGATGTCTACGATTTCGACGCCGCCTTCAAACAGGGCTATGACCTCATCAACGCCGAACTCGGCGACCGTGAGGACCCGAACGAGGTCTGGGTCAACGTTTCGGCCATGCCCCGGACGGTGAGTTTTGCGTTCGCTTCCGCCGCGCATTCGATCATGGTCGAACGGGAGGCCGACCGGGATCTGATCCACACGTACTACACGGCTCCCGAGAAATACCTCGAAACCGAGATGGCTGAGGAACTTCGACAACTTCGGGATCTCCTGGCCGAAGTGGGTGACGAGGGGATTGGGGACGAGCGGGTCCAGGAACGCCTGGACGCGGCTACTGATTTGCTTGCCGAATTCGACGAGCGTGGGACGACCATCGGTGCCAAAGAGATCGATGGACGCCACATCGTGGAGTTCCCGGTCGCCTCGTTCTCCCGCATCAAACCGTTTGAGGAGCTCATTTTGTTCAAACTCGGCGAGGAAGGCGAGTTCGAATCCGTCAGCGAACTGGCCAAGGCGCTCGCGGCCGAACTGAACGAGGAGTACACGGACAGCTTCCGGTCGAAGGTTATCTACAACGTCGACCGGCTTGGCCCCAGCGAGAAGGGGTACGTTGAACAGGAACGCGAAGGCAAATCCCACCGGACCCGCCTCTCGAGGATCGGCGAATTGTGGGTGCGTGCCCACTCGGACGACGAACCCGACGTGGAATCACTGAGCGACTGATTTCGAGATCGGTTTGCTTTTTACTCAGGTAACGACGTCGATCTCGCGGCCGCATTCGCACATACCGTCGAGATCCACGACCGGGTCCGCCTGGAATCCTGATCGACGGATCCACGTTCGCCCGCAGTCGGGACATTGCGTCGAGTTGGTTTCGTGGCCGGGGACGTTGCCGACGTAGACGAACTCCATGCCGGCGTCGGTGGCGATGTCGTGAGCCATTTCAAGGGTATCCACCGGCGTCGTCGGTCGATTGCGCATGTTGTGATCCGGATGAAACCGCGAGAAGTGCAGCGGTACGGACGGCGAGAGTTCGTCACGGGCCCATTCGACGAACCGTCGGATCTCGTCGGGGTCGTCGTTCAGGTCGGGGATGGTGAGGTAGGTCAACTCGACGTGGACGTCGCTCTCGGAGAGCATTTCGGCCCCCCGGAGTGACGGCTCCAACTTGCCGCCCATGATCCTGACGTGGTCCCGTTCGTCGAAGCCTTTGATGTCGACGTTGGCGGCGTCGAGGTGGGCACCGACCTCGTCGACGAACTCCTCGGTGAAGTAGCCGTTCGTCACGATGGCGGTGTACAGGTCGGCGTCGTGGGCGGCCTTCGCGCCGTCGCGGACGTACTCGCCGTAGATCGTCGGCTCGTTGTAGGTCCAGGCCAGCCCCTCGCAGTCCTGTTGGATGGCCCCATCGACCGCTTCCTCGGGGGAGACGTCCCGGAGCGTCAACTCGTCCGGTGCCGAAAACGCGAGGTGGTTGTTCTGGCAGAACTTGCACGAGAAGTTGCAGGAAGCCCCGCCGAAACTGGCGATCCGGGTGCCCGGCTTGAAGTGATAGAGCGGTTTCTTCTCGACGGGATCTGGAGTTCCGGGCGGCCCGAACGGTCGGTCGTACACCTTGCCGTAGGTCAGCAGACGGAGCTCACCGTCGACGTTCCGGCGCACCCGACAGATCCCCTCCCGTCCCGGTTCGATCCGACACCGGTGAGCACAGGCCGTACACCGGACCGTCCCGGCCTCGTCGGTCGCTTCGACCAGGTCGGCGGGCACCCCCTCCTCGCCGCCCCGGTCACTCGATCCGAAATTCATTGTTCTGGTCGGGTGTACGGCCCGGATCTGCAAAAGGGTGCCTCACGTTCCCTACCACCTCCTCGAGAGGGAACCGCGTCAGCTGAGACGGACCAGCGCCAGACTGTTCGCCCTGCCACCGGTGGCGTACACCGCCCCGTTCGCGACGGCGGGACCCATCCCCAGATCCGTCCCCCGTTCGTACTCCCGGTAGTCGGTCGCCCACTGGCGCTCGCGGGTCGCCGCGTCCAGGACCATCAATCCCGCCCACGAACTCCGGTTGCTCCGCTTCGGGGCGTACACCCGTCCGTCGCCGACCGCCAGGCCGCTGTCGTAGGCACCCGAATAGGCTCCGGTCGACCAGCACTCGGTACCGTCCGACACCTGCAGCGCGTACAACCGCTCTTCCGTGCCGACGTACGCGTGTGCCCCGTCCGAAGCGACGACCCGGATTTCGCCGTCGACCGACTGCTCCCACTGGAGCGTGCCGGTCGTCCTACCGACACCGTATGCCGTGCCCGCTTCCGTCGCGAAAAAGACGGCGTCGTCGGCGACGGCGACGTTGCACTCGACGGTCCCACCGGTCTTGAACCGCCACCGTTCCTCGCCGGTCGCCGAATCGAGCGCGTAGAGGTACGTGTCGGCATCGCCGTAGAACACGGTGTCACCCACGATTGCAGGGGTACCGGTCGTTTCGTGGCCGGACGTGTGCTTCCATCTCACGCTCCCGTCGCCGAGGTCCAGCGCGTAGAGGGACAGATCGAAGGGAACGTAGGCGGCCCCCTCGTGAACGATCGGGCTTCCCCAGAAAAGCCCCGCGTGTCCCTCCGGACCGGTCCACCGGACGCCTCCGTCCCGGGCGTCCAGCGCGACGACTTCCCCGCCGCGTATCAGCACGACGACGCCGGCCCCGACGCCAGGCGTTCCCAAGGGATCCTCGATCGCCCGACTCCAGACGCCCGCTCCAGTCTCCGAATCCACGGCGTAGAACGTCGCGTCCATGTCGTGGGTGAAGACTCGCCCCGACGCCACCACCGGGCGCGTCGTGCCCGTCACGCCGTCGATCGGGAACGTCCAGTCGACCGTCAGTGGTGGCTCGGGGGCGTCGGCCGCCGGAACGACGCCGGTTCCTGGCGCGTCCCCACCGACGGTTCGCCAGGAACCGGTTCCCTCGACCGTGGGTTCGTACTCGCCACAGGCCTCGACGCGCAGATCGTCGGTGTCATCGTTAGTGAAGGCGTTACAGCCGGCCAGCGCCGTGCCCGCCCCGATCGCCCCGGCCTCCTCGAGGAAACGTCGTCGGTTCATACGAACTTCATCACCCCGTGGTGCTGGTGGGTGAGATAGAGTGCGTCCTCGGTCGTCGCGGGATGGGCGATCGGGTGTCTGGAATACTGGTCGGTGGCGAGACGCTCGGCGTTCACGACGCTGGCCTGGGACAGATCGCCCCAGAGCCGTGTCCCGTCGCCGGGATCGTACGCGCCAGCCCGGAGGTAGATCGCCTCGTCGGTCACGGCCGGGCGGGCGATGAAGGGAAGTGCCCGCGACCAGCCCAAACTCGATTCTATCCCTCGATTGACGAGTCGCCACCGTTCGGTCCCGTCCTCGAGGTCGATCGCGTAGAAGTTCTTCGCGCCGACGTACACCGAGTCGCCGTCGGTGGCGGGCGGTCCGGCATGATCGTAGCCGAACGTGAACTGCCAGCGCCGTTCCCCGGTGCTCGCGTCGATCGCGTGCAACTGGTCGCCGGACGTCACCAGCACCGTCCCGTCGACGACGGCCGGAGGGTTCGTTCGCTCCCTGGAGGGGAACGTGTAGGTCCACCGCTCGCTTCCGTCGTGGTCGAACGCCACGACGGTCGCCGTCCAGTCCCACCGGTCCCCGGAGAGTATCGTCGCGTAGACTCCGGAATCGTCGACCGCCGGGGCGGCGTCGGCGGTTTCCGACGGATTCCCGAGAAGGCCCTCCAGCGGGCCCGACCGATCCTCCCGCCAGCATCGATCCCCATCGAGCGTGAC
>JBKEGM010000005.1:0-27644 GCA_046710005.1 Natrialbaceae archaeon | reverse complement strand
GAAACTACTGGGGACTCACTCTGCTTTCTCCCCGACGCCGAACGAACAGTACTTTTCGGTCTACCTTCGGCGACGCAGACTCCTGGAGCGGTTCCCGGCAGATGCACAGGTTATCATGCTGTCTCCGATGGTCGACGATACGATCGCCCGGACCGCTCGGTTGTTCGACGCTCATGGCCACCTGGTGACGGTCATCTCACCGAATGTCACGAACGCCGACACGACTGGGCATACAGTCGCAAGGATCAAGCGGCGCAACAGGATTTCGGACCTCCGCAAACACCAGATTCGGGTCGTCGACTGGGACAGAGACGAGTCACTGGCGATGGCCCTCGAGCGGACTCGAAAGAGGTGGCGGGTATGAGTGCCACCGAACACACCGCTGGTGACGATGCGCCGTCCGCGAATGCGGATGAACCTAGCGGGGAAGACGGTGACGAGGCGGAATTCCACCAAACGGATAAAGAAATCACGCGCCGGCCGACGAAAACCGGGACCACGATCACGCTCATTGCGGGAGCGATAGCCGCGGTGTTTGCCATGTTCGGAGGCCCATCCGGGTTCGGGGTAGCCATCATTGGGTTAGCGATTCTTGGATTTGGATTGCTGGGCATCAGGCAAATGCTGGTCGACCTTGGTGCTCTCGGTCTTTTTGCTGGCGTCGCTCTAGGGGGGCTCCAGGGTGCGCCGGTCCTGTCGGTTCTTCTGGGAACTGTGGCGGCGGTCGTCGCCTGGGATGCGGCCGGCACGTCGATGTCAATGGGGCGGCAGATGGGCCGGGAAGCCGCAACGAAGCGCGCCGAGGTGGTACACGCACTGGTCGGGACGGTCGTCGGTATCGTGGCCGTCGGCGGTGGGTACGTGATCTATCGCGTGGCTGGTGGCGGAAAACCGACGGCTGCGTTGCTGTTGATGATCATCGCTGTCGGATTACTCGTTTCCGGGCTCAGGCTGTAATCCCCGGTCGGGAAGGCTTCTGTTCCGTCACAGCGGTCCGTGGTTGGGCCAGGGGTGTCTCCGCCCGGTCCCAATCCGTATGTCTGAGTGAGTTTCTCCGGTGATCAAATCGCCTCCTGCTGCCGACCGATGTCGAAACGGATAAAACGCTCTCCCGGCAATTCGGAGGTAGGCCGAGGTAGCCTAGCCTGGCCAAGGCGCCTGCCTCGAGAGCAGGTGTCCGCAAGGACTCGGGAGTTCAAATCTCCCCCTCGGCGCTTCTCCGCGACCAACGACGACGAGCGAAGCGAGTCGTCCTCGTCGCGGGAATGGCGGTCAGGGTTTTGAACGAGGGGAGACGCAGCGCGAACCCCCGATGTAAATGCGTCCGTACTAACCGGCGATGCGTTCAAATCCTGAGCGAATCGGATGGCGAGGCGGACTTCGAGGCCGTTTCGGATACTATTGCGACGGACATACTAGACACATCGGTAACGAGGAATCTTGACGCAGGGGAGTACCGGTTGGTGGTCGAGAATGCTGCGGACCTCCCCGAGGCCGCCTGATTGGGAAACAAGGAACCGGTAGCGAAGAGGCTTTTCCCCGGAACATTCACGGGCTTTTGGTTCTGGACGGCGCAGACATCGGTTGCCATCACGCCGTCGGTGCGCAATCCCTCACTTTCACTTTCACCCCGGACGGATCCGGTTGAAGTCACTGCGGGAGGAAGCAAGTGGTATGAGTATCGAACGCGCCGACAGTGGGGAGTCAACCACCGACGCACACCGAGTGGACGGGAGCCGGTCGAAAATCGAAATCACGGGGCTGGGAACCGAGAACGTCTCCGAATACCTCCGCGAAAGCGTCGACGAGAGTCGAGAGGTGGGGATCGAACACCGCGGTGGGCGGACCTACGTTGTCGTCGGATGAGGCCCCGATTTTGAACCAGGCCCTACCGAAAACGCGACGTCGTGTTTGCAGTCGAAGTCGCGTGACACCTTCTGGATAGCAGGTCAGCCAGGAGTTTCCCCACCTTTACAATCCGACCACTGCAGGGGGCTACTCCTCGAAGGTTTCCAGGGGTCCCTCGTCCTTCACGGCGCCGTCTCCCAGGTCGCCTCGACTCATCAGGTACCCGTCGGCACCCTCGTCGTTGGGGTTCGCGTCGCGGATCCACACTTTCCCACCACCGGCAGAAACGCCTTCGGCCCAGGCGACCGCCAGTGCCCGCGTCTCGAAATCGATGGCCGACCCGCGTTCGTGGATCAAACGACCCACGATTGCATTGGCCCGTCGGGCCGAGGGCTTGATCGCGACGCGATAGCCGTTGGACACGTGTCCCAATTCACCCGGGGGGTAGTTCGGTTTAACGGGTTCATCGTGACGTGGGCGTGTTCGGCGGGTTCGAATCGTGACCGAATCCGCGAATAGCCCTCAATCGGCGTTGAGGTTGTCAGTTCTCAGGCAGGCCCCAGGTATCCCCAGGCCAGTAACCTGTCGCCGTCGCCCTCGACCCAGCGCTCGCCAATGTCGTCTCGGTAGTACATGTTCGGGATCGTCACGTCGTCGATCCGGTCGTAGCAAACTTCCCGAGCCGCTTCCATGGTGTCTCCCTTCCCGGTGACGACGAGTGGGATACCGGAGGTCCCCGCCACCCGCCACTGTCCGTCGATTTTCTTGGTGTCTTCGAGGTGAATCCCCTCGCGGCTGTCGGTATCGAAAACGATGACAGCGTTCTTGGAATTCTCGTCGAAGGTCGCGTCGTCGTTGAAGGGGAACGGCGGCACGCAGATCCGGACGCAGATCTGGTAGCCCTCGTGCACGTCGAGGCCCGGATCGCGACCGTTGGCCAGGTCGAAGAAGAAATCGCCGGTCGGTGACTCCATGCCTTCCTCTTGAACCACGATCGTTGGATAGCCAAAGCGGGGCGTGAACTCGAGGGGGTAGATTCCGTTCTCGTTGACGATGCAGTTGAGGTCGATACTCCCGACGTAGCCTTCGTCGGCCAGCCAGTGTTCGTGTCTTCCGAGGGTCTCCTCGAACACGCGGTTCCGACGCGCCCAGAACATGCTGGTTCCCATTTCGCCGGTCTGCGGGCCGATGTTCCCGGGGAAGAGTTTCTTGTGCTCGAAGTTGAACGTGACCGGTTCGATGAATTCCGTCCCGTTGAAGAAGGCGGCGATGGCGATTTCGACGCCTTCCACGCGACGCTGGAGCTGGAACCCCTTCATGCGATCCCCCCAGGCTTTCTTGTAGGCTTTCAGCACGTCGACGACGTCTCCGCCGTCGTCCTCGCGGCCGACGTAGAGCAGGCGTTTCACGTTCTGGACTTCGCCCAGCGGTTTGATGACGTACGGGGCTGGGTTCCCTTTGACCCAGTCGATTCCCTCGTCGAAGACCTCGAAGATTCGATGGGGGAGGACGCTGACGTCGTTCTCCTCGAGCACGTCCATGGCGTAGCCCCGATCGTTTTCAGTCTGGTCGGTGTTCGGGGTCCCGCCGACGACGGCGTGGCCCTCCTCGCGGAGTTCCTGGGCGATCCGTCCGGTTCCGACCTCGTCGTTTACCCAGATGTCGTCGAAAACGATCACGTCGGCCCAGTCGACGTCCGCTCCCCAGTCCTCGCTTTTGGGGACGAAGCCGTCCGCGATGTCGCGTTCGTCCTCGGCATCGATATACCATTTTACCTCGTGGCCTTCCGTGCGGATCTGCCAGGCGAGGTCGCCGATGAGGGGCGAATCGAGCGAGCAGAACAGAAACGTTCTGGAAACCATAGATTTAACACGAGCGACAGGACGATAAATTCAGCGTGACGGGTGCTGACAGTGTCGAACGGGGGCAACACGGTCCGGATCCGATCGTTCGCCTACTCGATATCGCGCGCGACGTCCCGGAGCATGCGCATCTCGCCGCTGGCGCGCATGGTCCCATCCACGGCGGCCCGGTCACTCAGTTCCAGGTCGCCACAGGAGACGTCGCCGAGCACCTCCGCGCCCTCGGCGAGCGTGACGGTCCCGTTCCGCGTGGTAACGTCGCCGTGGATCCGGGTGCCGCCACCAATTACGATGTCTCCCCTGGCGCGCAGGCTGCCGAAGACGTTGTTATCCGCGCCGACGTCGATGGATTCGGCGCGGATGTTGCCGTTGATCCGGCAGTCGTCGCCGATGGTCGCCGGCGTCGAGACGCGCCACGCGTCGTCGCTGACAGTCCCGTTCGACGGAACGATTAGCGGGTCGGTATCGTCGTCCTCTTCGTCGAACACCTCGCCGACGAGTTCCTGGGCGGCCTCTTCCTCGCCGACCAAGAGCATGTGTCGGAGGTACACGAACAGGAAGACGATGGTCGGCATCGGGTTGCGAATGACGATCCACCCGTTGGCCTCGAACCCCTCTTCGATGTCGACGTCGTCGCCGATGTCAAGGTCGCCTGCCACCTTGAGCTGTCCCTCGACGTGCACGCGTTCACCGAGGTACGCGTCCCGGCCGACGAGGACGTTCCCCCCGACGTCGGACCACATGTCGAGTCGACAGTCGCCCTCGGCCTCGATATCGCCCCCGAACCGAACCCCTTCCCCGGCGAGGACGTTTCGCCCCCTGACCCCGAACTCGACGGTCGAGCGACCCCCCAGCAGGACGTCGCCCTCGACGACCACGTCGTGCTCCTGGACAGTGGTGCCGTCGGGGATCGCGAGTTCGGACAGCGCATTGCCGTTCAGGTCCACACGTCACACGTGCTGTCCCGCGATATTAAACCCTCGAGGATCGTCCGACGCCCGTCTGACGATTTTCGGTCGAATCGACACGTTCGATCGTCGAGCGCACCGTCTCGAGGTCCGTGCGCTTTTGTTCGCCCGCTTCCAACCGACGTGTATGACGAACCTTTCCTTCGACGAGACCGGTGTGGACGTCGTTTACGAGGGGATCGAGTTCCGGCTTGAGAAGGAACTCATCGAGGAGGCGACGGGGAAAGACTACATCGACGTAACCGACCACGAAGTGCTGAAGATCGTCGAGAAAGACCCCGCAATCGGTGGCGAGCCCAGGCGGATCGGCGACATCGTAGTGAAATCGACGTAATTCCTGTCGGTAACCGAATGCTTCACCCCGTCGGTGTTTCGTCACGGGATCCGGATCCCTATCCCTCGTCCAATCGTTCCCGGGCGGTGTCAAACCCAAGTTCCGCCTGCTCCCGCCCGCGGCGTTCCTCCAGGGCAGCAATGGCCTCGGGATCGGGGCTGACGTCGTCCGTGATTTTTGCCCACGAATTGTGCACCTTGGCGTGACACCACCGACAGAGAAAGACCGTGAGTTCGTGGCTCGACTTGCTTCCGTCGACATAGGAAAGGTGGTGTTCCTCGAGGAGCGGTCGGTCGGGATCGTGGGCCATGCGCTTCTCTTCGAGGCCACACCGGGCGCATTCGCGGTCGGTCGCCGTCGATCGGAAGTGTGGGCAGGTTTTCCATGTCTCCCAGTCCTGGTCCGCCTCGACGTCGCCCCCGCCATCGACGACCGGACAGGCGTAGTCCTCGGCCCGTCGGTCCCGGGCGAACGAGGGGTCGGCCTCGAAGCGCTCGAACGCGAACCGGCAGGTGCCATCCCCCGTCAGGTGATCGCAGACCCCGACGTGTTCGTAGGGATCCTCCACACCGACCGTCGTGCCCTCTGGGGTCTTTGCCATCGACGCCCAGTTGTGGATTCTGCCACTTGAACGTCCGGCTTTTCCTGTTCGATCTGGGATGCGGAGGGTCCCGTCCGGCTGGTGGGCCCCGTTCAACCGGCAAGGCTGGCGGGATCGACCGAACCGAAAACCAGTTCCGGCCCACCCGCCAACCCCGGAGCATGATCTCCATCGCGCTTGCCGGGAAACCGAACGCCGGCAAGTCCACCTTCTACACTGCGGCGACGATGGCCGAGGTCGACGTGGCCAACTACCCGTTCACGACCATCGACGCCAACCGCGGCGTAAGTCATGCGCGGACCGATTGCGCGTGTCTGGATCTGGACGAACGCTGTGGCAACGGCGTCTGTCACGGTGGCAAGCGCTACGTCCCGATCGAGTTGCTGGACGTGGCGGGCCTGGTCCCGGGTGCCCACGAGGGAAAGGGGCTGGGCAACCAGTTCCTCGACGAGTTGACCAACGCCGACGCCATCCTCAACGTGGTCGACGCGGCGGGCGAAACCGATGCCGAGGGCGAACCGGTCGACGTTGGCGAGCACGACCCCCTCGAGGACGTCGACTTCATCGAGGAGGAGATGGACCTGTGGCTGGCGGGCATCGTCAACCGCAACTGGGAGTCCGTGGAGCGCAAGTCCCGGAGTCCCGACTTCGATATGGACGAGGCGCTGTCGGACATGCTGACGGGGTTCGGCGCGACACAGGCTGACGTGACGGCCTGCCTGCGCGAACTCGAGTACTCGGACGACCCGATAGCCTGGGACGACGAGGACCGCGAGGCGCTCGCACGATTGATTCGCCAGCGCACCAAACCCATCGTCGTCGTCGCGAACAAAGTGGACCTCGCGCCCGATGAACACCTCGAGCGGTTGCTGGATCTCGACAAGCCGGTGGTTCCGGCAACGGCCCAGGGCGAACTCGCTCTCCGTCGCGGGGTCGAAGGGGGCGTTATCGACTACGATCCAGGCGACGAGGCCTTCGAAATCGTCGGCGACGTTCCCGGAGACCAGCGACAACTCCTCAAGTCCTTGAAAGAGACGATGGTCGAGTGGGACGGGACCGGTGTGCAGGCGGCCCTGGACTACGCCGTCTACGAGTTGCTCGAGCAGATCACCGCGTTCCCGGTTCAGGACGCCGCCAAGTGGACCGACGCTCAGGGCAACGTCCTGCCCGACGCCCACCTCCTTTCCCGCGGGTCGACGCCGGTGGACCTGGCCTTTCAAATCCATACCGACATTGGCGAGGGCTACCTCCATGCGGTGGACGCCCGCTCGGGTCGGGACGTCGGGGAGGACTACGAACTCGACGAGGGCGACGTGATCAAGATCGTCTCGACCGCAAACTGAGAGCCGCGGTTGAACGGAGTAGTGGCTTCATGTCGACTGAATTTCCTGACGACTCTCGCCATATCGCCGTGGAGGATCTGCAGCCGACTCAGTTGTACCTCAGTGCCGCGAAACTCGCGTCAGTACTCGAGGAGTTCGATGGAAGGGGTCCGCCTGTGGGTCCGTTACCGGCGTTCGAGTATCAGGGCGAGTGGTACCTCTCGGACGGCCACACTCGTGCGTTCGCCGCGTATCTCGGTGGTGCGGAGACGATTCGAATCGAGCGTGATCGCGAGGTCCGCGAGGTGTATGACTTCGACCTCTACTTGACCTGTATCGACTGGTGTCGCGAAGCGGGCGTTCGAAGTATCCCGGACCTCACGGGACGGATTTTGGATCACGAAACGTTCGAAGAGAAGTGGATCGAACGGTGCCACCGGGCCGCCGAGGAGGGGTAATTGCTCCATCGACGGGGCCACTCACCACAGCCACGCCAACGGCCGCCAGTGAACGGCCACGATCAACACCGCCAGGAAGACGTAGGACCCGCGAACGAGCAACATCGTCGCCACCTTCGGATCTCCCCGACGGGCGACGGCGGCGACGACGCCGAACGCTATCGCGGCAAGGATGGCTGTCGGGGGGAAGGGACCGGCGACCGCCAGCGCGACCACGAGCAGCAGGCCGGCGGCGACCAGCAGATCGGCGAACCCCCGGGCCCTGGCCGGGCCGAGCACGACGGCGACGCTCCGCTTCTCGATGTCGAGATCGTACTCGTAATCCTGGGCGTCGTCGACGACTTTCACACTCGAAAGCAGTACGAGAAACACAGCTGCGAAGGCGAATGGAGTGGCTGATAGCGTTCCGGTCTGGACGGCGTAGCCCCCGAGGATCGCCAGGAAAACCCCGAATGGATAGCCTGCCGTGGCGGTGACGGGGTTCGTGTCGAGTTGTGGGGCATGGAAGTAACCCAGCAGCCAGGTCGGGAGGGTGAGCACCGCTCCGAACGGACCAGACAGGACGAAGAGGCCCAGGACGCTCCCCGCGAAGAGGGCCGTCGAGCCAGCGAGTGTAATCCGGCAACCCTTGGGGGTCATCGGGTGGTCGTCGTCCTCGTCACGGACGTGGAAGTCCACGTAGCCGTCCTTCACGTGAGCGGTGTAGACAGCCGCGAAGATGGCGACGGCGTGCAGCGCAGCCGGTATGGGGTCGGGCATCTCAGCCAGCACTGCCCCGAACACTGCAGTCGCAACGGGCGGGAGCATGAACACTGGATGGACCTGTGAGGCGAGGGCTCGAAGGTCGGCCACGAATCCGGGCTCATTGCGTGCGATCGAGAGCATCGACTTACCGGCCCCCTAAATAATCGGTTGACGAGGGGTTCGTGAGTGGAGTGACGCCCCAAGGGCGGTTGCTTTCACTCGCTTCCGTCCGGCCGTGGCCCGACATGTGACACGTCCAATGGCTCGACGGGTAAAAATCCGGGCGAGAATCCGGGGGTGGATTGTGGGATCCTTACTTTGGCAACCGGACCATCCCGTCTGGGTGGATCCCGACGTCGATCCGGCCGTCCTCTTCGAGGGCGTCGAGGTTCAGCACGGACACGTCGTTGGTCTTGTTGTTCGCGACGTAAGCGGTTTCCCCTGCCGCGTCGACGACAGTGCCGCCGGGCCACACGCCCACGGGAATGCGGGCGATTTCCCAGGGGGTCACGTCCCCGCCGCGCTCGAAAGCCGTGTCGATCACCGAAACGTTGTCGGACTCGCGGTTCGGGACGAGTGCGTACTCGCCACCGGGCGTGAACACGACCCGGATCGGGGTCGTCCCGAGGCGGAGTTCGGCCACCTCCTCGTGGTCGTCCGTCGAGAGAACGGTGAGCGTCCCATCGTCCTGATTGGCGACGTAGAGGTGATCGCCGTCGGGGTGGACGCCAATGCCCTCCGGCCGCTCGCCGACCTCCACGTGGGTCTCGATCTCGCGGGACTCGGCGTCGACGACGGTGACGTTGTCGCTCCCGATGTTGGCGACGTATGCCGTCGACTCGTCGGGGGTCATCGCCACCATGTGCGAGAGGTTCTGGTGGGTGCGATACACACCATCGATTTCATCGCGTGTGGCGTCGATGACGTATAGTCGCGAACTTCGGGTTGCCGCGAGCCAGATTTCCTCGGCCCCCTCCCGGGTTGCCAGGCCATGGGGGAACGCGAAGTGTTCGTGCTCGACTCGCTCGAAGACTTCGAAGGTCTCGTTGTCGATCACGTTGACCCGGTCGCCGAGCGAGCAGGTCACGTAGGTCTTCGATCCGTCGGGCGTCACGATCGCCTCGTGGGGGTTGAAGTCCGTCTCGACGGTCGTCTCAATCTCGTGGCTGTCAGCGTCGACGATTGAGACCGTGTCTTCGTCTTTGTTGAGAACGAGCAGGCGGGTCATGGAAATTGGATGCGCCCCGTCGACCCTAATCCTTCGCTTCCCGGACAAATGGCGACGGTCCGAAACGAAATCAGGCGGCCACTGACTGAGGGGAGGAGAACGCCTAAGGCTCGGTGATTATTACGGCCTGTATGGACCGCAAGGCCGTTTGGATCACGGTCGCTGCGCTCCTGGCGGTCACGGCCATCACGCTTTCGGCCGCGACGCTTGGATCGTCGACTGGTGGTTCGGGGATCGGCGTGGGTGGGGGAGGCAGCGGGATCGAGCAGGATCCGTCCGATCCGAACGACGTGAGCCTCGGGGGGAGTTCCGACGATTCCGGGGTCGGGCAAGAGCCTGGGTTCCCGCTCTCCTTCGATTTGCCCTGTTTCCGGGTTTTGGCCGATCCACTGGTTATACTGGGGTTGTTCGGCCTCCTGTTTCTCATCGGGGGCGTCCAGACCTGGCGTCACAACCTGGGCGTGGGCGTTGCGATCGTGATTTTGCTCTTTTGGATCATGCTTCCCGTGTATCTTTTCTTGACCGGGTGTGTAGCGATGGAATTGACGCCCGATTTTCCCTCGTTCGCCGGTGGAGCCGCTGGCGAGGGTGAGGGTGGAAGCCTCAGTCTGCCCGGCGTGACCGACGCGGCGACGAATCCGAGTGTTCCGGGACTGGTCCTCCTGGCGCTCGGTGTGATTCTGGTCGTCACCGTGGTCACCTATTGGATGACTGGCGACCAGGACTATTCCGACCCGGCGGCGGTTGAAACGCCCGAGCCGACGCCATCGGCAGAGTCGGACGTGGCTGCAGTCGGCCGGGCCGCAGGCCGTGCGGCGGATCGACTCGAGACGGGCGACGAGTTCGAAAACGACGTCTATCGGGCCTGGGCCGAGATGACGACGGAACTCGAGGTCGAGCACCCCAGCTCGAGTACGCCGTCGGAATTCGCGATGGCAGCAGTGGATGCGGGCATGGATCGGAACGACGTCGATCGATTAACGGAGCTCTTCGAAGAGGTCAGGTATGGAGGGTTCGACCCGACGCCCGAACGCGAGGGGGAAGCGATCGAGACGCTTCGTCGGATCGAGACTGAATACGCCGAAGGAGACGGGGCCCCGTAACCAGAAGCTGATCGGTCGGTTGAAAGGATGACCTCGATTCGGACGAAGATTGCGTACGCGGGTCAGGAAAGCGACGGGCAACGCATTGGGCCACGGTACCCGCCGATTGATCCGTCAGTGCGTCTCGTTGTTATCGCATTTCGGCGGCCGTCGCGTCGAGAATCTCGAGGGCTTCTTTGATGTCCTCGATGTCGGCGGCGTAGGAGATGCGAGCATACCCCTTGCCGTGTTCGCCGAAGGCCTCACCCGGAACGATGGCGAGGCCGTTCTCGATTACTCGGTCGACGAACCCTTCAGGGACCTTGGGCATGACGTAGAATGCACCCTTTGGTTTTGGTGTCTCGAGGCCGATGTCCTCGAGGCCGTCCAGCAACACGTCGCGGCGCTTCTCGAAGGCGGCCACCATCTCATCGACGGGGTCCTGCGGCCCGGTCAGCGCGGCTTCGGCGGCGTACTGGGCGGGGGCGCTGGCGCAGGCCTGGACGTACTGGTGAACCTTGAGCATGCGCTCGATACGACGGGTCGAGCCGGCGATCCATCCCAGGCGCCACCCGGTCATCGAGTAGGTTTTGGAAGCCGCATTCACCATGACGACGTTATCGGACTCGGCGAACTCCATCGGCGACCGGTGTTTGCCCTCGAACAGGATCTGCTCGTAGACTTCGTCGCTGATACACAGGACGTCGTGGTCGTCGGCGATGCGGGCGAACGCCCGCATGTCTTCGACCGATTGAACTGCCCCGGTCGGATTCCCGGGACTGTTGACGATGAACGCGGCGGTGTCGTCAGTGATGGCGTCCTCCACGTCGGCTGGATCCATCGTGAGGTCCTCCCGGAGTGCGACGGGCTTCGGCACGCCGCCGGCGACGTGAGTCAGGTTCTGGTACGCCACGAACCCGGGGTCTGGGACGATGACTTCTTCGCCCTGGTTGACGTGGGCCTCCAGCGCCAGGTGGAGCGCTTCGCTCCCCCCGGCGGTAGCGATGATGTCTTCGGTGTCGATGTCGAGTCCGTGATCCCGTGCGTGTTTCTCGGAAATGGCCTCTCTGAGCGGGAGAATGCCCTTGTTCGACGTGTATGCGTCGGCGTTGCCAGCTTGGATGGCCTCGGCCGCCGCATCGTGGACGTGGTCCGGGGATGGGAAGTCCGGTTGCCCGATCCCGAGATTGATGTCGTCCTCGCTGGTCGCCTCGAACACTTCTCGGATGCCACTGATCGATACGCGTCCGACGCGGTCTGAGAAAGTCGCCATACTCGAAACCGCAACGGCCGTGAGGATAATTCTTGCCTGTTAATCGTTATCTTTCGCCACGATGGGAGTAGCCGCCGTTCCAGTCGCCCGTTGATTGACATCGGTTATAGAGATTCGAGGCGAATTCCCCCGCCTTCCCGTGAGGGACGAGCTTCTCTCAGGGTCTCGAACTTTGTGATTGTTTCCGTCCAGGGCCTCCCCGACGGATTCTGGTTCGACGAGTCGAACACTTTTGCTCTGGCCTCCTGTATCGTATCGACAGGATTGGACGCTAGATTCCAGGCTCGTGAAAATGACCACACGTCGATTAAGAACGGCGTCAGGCCACGGCGAAGGCTCGGCCAACGTTCTTATACTCTTGGTTAGTTTACCTTACGTATGTCCACGAATGACCAGTCAGAACGGTGTTCGGTCGGTATCCCAGGACTGGATGCTGTTCTCCAAGGGGGAGTGCGCACCGGTCGAAGCTTTATGGTACGGGGGCCGCCTGGGGCAGGAAAAACCCTCATGGGCCTCCACTTCCTCACGGCAGGAGAACCGAAGGGAGAAGACCGGCTATTCGTTAACTTCGGCGAACCCGCGGAATACGTCCGAAAGGACGCTGAAGCGTTCGGTTTCGATATGGATGGGGTCGATATTTTGGACCTCGGTCCGTCCCAGGAGTTTTTCACCGAACAGCAATCGTATTCCCTCTTTGAAGCGGACGAGGTCGAATCCGAGTCCGTCCTCTCGGAAATCTCCGCGGCCGTCGAGGAACGCGATCTCGACCGTGTGTTCGTCGATCCACTGACCCAGCTTCGGTACCTGAGCACCGACAATTATCAGTTCCGGAAACAAGTGCTCTCCTTTCTTCGGTTGCTCAAGCACAATGGGGTGACGGTCCTCTTCACGTCGCAGGCGACGGCTGCAGATCCCGACGACGACCTTCAGTTCATGAGCGACGGCGTTATCAATCTTACCGCTGAGACGCCTCGCACTCTGCGAGTCACGAAGTTCCGCGGTTCCGACTTCGATTCTGGGGCGCACACGCTACGTATCTCGGATGAGGGGATGGCAGTGGCGCCAATCCTTCGCCCGGACGAATACTCGCGTCCGACCGACCCAACGGACCTCTCGTCGGGAATTCCCGAACTCGATCAACTGCTCAAAGGCGGGCTTACCCGAGGGACGGTTTCGATCGTCACGGGGCCCACAGGCGCCGGCAAGACGACGGTCGGGACGCAGTTCATGAAGGAGGCCTCGGGACGGGGGGAACGGTCCGTTATCTACAGTTTCGAGGAGAGTCGAGAAACGCTCTTACATCGGTCAAAGGCGATCAACATACCGGTCTCCGAAATGATCGATCGGGGCACCCTTTCGGTCGAAGTGGTCCCGCCGGACGAATACAGTCCTGACGAGTTCGCACAACTGGTAATGGATGAGGTTGATGATGAAGACGCCAAGCTGGTGATGATCGATGGGGTCGACGGGTACGAAGCAGCACTCCAGGGGGATCCGGTGGATCCGCAGGATGCGCTCGGTCGATTGGGTCGCTATCTCCGAAACATGGGGGTCACGACGCTGATCACGAACGAGGTTCCACGGATTACTGGGGACTTCCAGGCGACTGGGCGGGGTCTCAGCCAATTCGCCGACACGATTCTCTTCCTTAGGCACCTCGAATACGGGGGCGAGATCCACAAATCGATCGGGGTCCTCAAGAACCGGACGAGTGACTTCGAACGCACACTCCGCCGCCTCGAAATCACGGAACATGGGATCAAGGTCGGGGAGCCGCTAACGGGGCTCAGGGGAATCCTGACCGGCACCCCGGAGTGGACTGAGGGCCCACCTGAGGACGAATGAGCCACACTGCAATCGTCCTGGCACTGGCCCAAAAGGATCGGGACCGTGAGTTGCTCACTGAGTTCCTGGAGGATATCGGATACGAGACCCGAACGGCGAGGGGGTTTGAGGAGTTCGACCGTCTGCTAACGGAGGTCACCGGTGAGCAGGTGGGGCTCGGCGTGTTCGACATTGACGGGTTCACGGAGGCGGTCTGGGAGCGGTCCAAAGATCTGTCGGCTGAAGACACGTCCGTACTCATTCTCACGGGGAATAACCCGGAACGCGTTCGGAAGGAGGCGTTGAGCCACGGTGCCGACTCGATCGTGGAAAAGCCCGTGCGAAAAGCAGAACTCGAATCGACGATTCACACCCTCCTCGACCGATGACGCCACACCGAATCCTGGTCCTCGTTGCTCGCGGTGGCAATCGCCAGCACCTCGTGGAGTGGTTAGACGAACGGGAGGACTACGATTCTGTTGTCCCGAGGCCCGGGGACGACGATGCGCTGGATCAGGAGTTCGATTGCGTCGTCGCTGACGGGAGGGCCTTCGAACACCATCGGGAGGAACTGCAAACCCTCGTCGCGTCGGACGACGGGATTTTCCTGCCGACACTCTTAGTGAGCGAAACGGCGGCTCCGTCGGCGCTGGAACACAGCCTGGTCGACGACGTGCTCGTGACGCCGATCCGGAGCGAACAGTTACGACTTCGCCTGAACAACTTGCTCGAACGGCGACGACAGTCGGCGGAACTTGCTGATAAAGCCCGTCGACTCCGAGGGTTCCGGGCGGCGGTCGAACAGGCCGGCCATTCGATCATGATCACCGATACGGACGGGACCATCCAGTACGTGAATCCCGCCTTCGAGTCGACGACGGGGTACGAGGCGGACGAGGTACTCGGTGAGAATCCACGCATCCTGAAATCCGGCGAACACGACGAGTCATTTTACGCTGACTTGTGGGGGACGATTCTGGACGGACAGATCTGGGAGGGAGAGATGGTCAACGAGGACGCGAACGGCGAACAGTTCGTGATCGAGATGACGATCGCTCCCATCTTCGAGGAGGCCGGCGATGTCGATCGGTTCGTTGCCGTCGCTACCGACGTCACCGAACGCAAGGAACGCGAGCGGGAACTCCAGGAGACCAAGAAGACACTCGAGTCGATCATCGAAGCCTCGCCGAACGCGATCGTAATGCTCGACGAAGCGGGGCGAGTCGTTCTCTGGAACCATGCCGCAACCACCGTCTTGGGCTGGACGCCGGAGGAAGTCGTTCGTCAGGAACCACCGTTCCTGCTGGACAAGGGTGATGGAACACTCGAAGCGTTCATGGATCGGCTCGATGCCGGGAAGGAGATCACTGGACAGGAACGAGTCATCCCGACGAAACCCGGCGAGAAACTCGACGTGAGTCTTGCCGCCGCATCGGTCACGGTGGACAATGAGGTCGTCGGCTACATGGCGGTCATTCAGGACATCAGCGACCGCAAAGCGTACGAACGACGGATCGAAGACCAACGCGACACGCTCGAACTCCTGAACCAGGTGGTGCGTCACGATATCCGCAACGACATGCAAGCCGTCATCGGGATGGTTGAAATGCTCGAAGGCCGGGTGGAGGACGCTGCCGAGGAGTACCTCGAGGGGATCCAGGAGAGTGGTCACCATGCCGCGGATCTCACGATCACTGCCCGGGACCTGACCCGGACGATGCTTGAGGACGAGATGGAACTCGAACCGGTGGGGCTGCACTCTGTTATTCAATCCGAGGTCGACGAGGCGGACGGGAGTTTCGACGAGGCGTCGGTCCGATTGGACGGATCGGTTCCGGATGTTCAGGTGGAGGCGAACGATCTGCTCGGCTCAGTTTTCCGAAATCTCCTGAAAAACGCGGTCCAGCACAATCAGAGCAAAGACCCTGTCGTAACTGTATCCGTCACAGTGAGCGACGGCCAGGCCGAGATCCAGGTCGCTGATAACGGCCCGGGCATCCCTGACGGTCGCAAGGGTGAGATCTTTGGGAAAGGTGAAACCGGGCTGGACAGTCAGGGTACCGGAGTGGGCCTGTATTTGGTCCAAACGCTTGTGGATGGGTACGATGGATCCGTCCGGGTGACGGACAACGATCCTGTGGGAAGCGTGTTCGTCGTCGAACTCCAAGTCATCAAGGAGTAACGCCTCCGTTACTTCGGCGTTACTTCGAAGGCCAATTCCTCTGCTCGGAGCCACTTGACGAGCGCCCAGGTGACCGGGATCGCCCACAGCGCGGCGTATACCACCTGCATGATCGGGTTCGAGACCACGTGATATCGGAGTTTCTGCCGCCAGCAACTGGAGACCGATCGCAGCGCCACTTCGACCGTTTTCCCCGCGGTACCATACCCAGAGCGCATGCAAACCGTGGACCGCGAGCACGAACATCGCAAAGAGATGAGTATACAGCATGGCGAGCGCCGTCACCACGTACCCGACGTCGAGAACCCATCGGTCTTCATCGAGCACACGGACGTAGAGCCAGGTTGCGGCAACCACCAGTGCCACGAGCATCGCGTACATCCTGACCTCGCGCGAGGACTGGACGTGCATCGGCGAGACGGTGAGCAACCCGGCCGCAACGAGTCCCACCCGGGCGTCGTAGAGTTCGCAACCGAGGAGGTACAGTCCCAGGACGCCGAGTACGCCAAATAGGACCGACAGCAATCTGACAGCGACGGCCCCGTTGCCGAATACCCTCACCCACCCGTTCAAGATGAGATAGTACAACGGGGGGTGTGGATCGCTCGCGGTCAGTAGTTGGGCGACCGGGGCATCTCCTCGGATCGCCACGGAGTAGATCTCGTCGATCCAAAGGCTTTCACTGTCCAGTCGGTACACCCGAAGGAGTACCGCGGCAACGAGCACAGACGCCAGTCCTACCCGCCGTCGTGACTGGGGCTTAGCCGTTTCGACGACAGCATTGAGATCAAATACCACGGCGACCCCTCCCGTACGTCTTGGTGAGTCGGTAAAAAGGTTTACTGGCCGGCGGAAGCGGCCCCGGCCACTATCGGTCCCTCGGCGGTGCCTCCGGCACGTCCCGCTGACGGCCTTTCGGGATCATCGACTGCAATGACCCGTAGGTGAAAAGGCCGACCCCGAGTGGTTCACACCGGTCGGCAACCTCGTGGGCGGCGATCAGGTAGCCCCAGTCCCCGTCCCAGTCGAGGTTCTGTTCTACCCCTGCGGTAAAGCGTCTCGCTGCCGCGTCGTCGAGTTCGATCACATTCTGCGTTGCGTGCCGGCCGAACCGCTGGACCGCGTCGGTCGTGGGTTTCCAGTGCTCTTGGCGGACTCGCAGAAACGTCATCCCGAGAGCTTCGACCTTGGTCGGGTCGGCGGCCTCGCCTGTGTAAGCCCAGACCTTCCCGGCGCCCTTCTCCCAGAAGGTGTATTCCTCCAAGACCGATCGCTCGATGCCGAAGCGGTCATGCCACCACTCAAGGACCGCCTCGCGAGTCGGGCGCCCGGGGACCGCACGCTCGGTGTCGGTAGCGGGGAGTCGCTCGAACCGCTGTGGATCGTTCTCGCGAGCGTTTTCGTCCGTATCGCCGTCGCGATCTTCCCTCATGCGCCCACCTCCAGTTTCGCGACGAAGAACCCGCCCGTGTCGTTGTGGTGCGGATAGATCCGGGCCGCCCGTTCGACACTCCGATCGAAGGATTTGCCGCCCCACTCGGTCACTCCCGGCGTGTGTTCGAGCCCATCGGGGAGACCGGGGTCGACGACCCGACAGTCCTCCTCGGACAGGGCGTGATCGAGGACCGCCTCGTTCTCCTCTGGAGCGAAGGTGCACGTCGAGTAGACGACGACGCCACCGTCACGAGTTGCCTGGACGGCCCGCCGGAGGATCCCCTTCTGGATCCCAGCGACCGAGGAGAGGTATCCTTCGCTCCAGTCGTCGAGTGCGTCCGGGTTCTTCCGGATCGTCCCCTCGCCTGAACAGGGTGCGTCCACGAGCACCCGGTCGAACTCCTCGAAGGGAAACGGGTTCATCGAGAAGTTCCGGGCGTCACGGTTCGTGACCACGATGTTGGTCACGCCGAGGCGCTCGGCATTGAACCGCAGGCCGGAGAGTCTGCCGAGGTCGTTGTCGTTCGCCACGAGGGTCCCGCGATCATCCATGGCTGCCGCGATCTGTGTGGCCTTGCTCCCAGGCGCGGCCGCGGCGTCCCAGACGCGCTCGCCCGGTTGCGGGTCCAGCACCATCGGCGGAATCGTCGATACCTCCTCTTGGCCGTGCATCCAGCCGTGAAATGACGGCCAGGTGTTCCCCGGTGTGCCGGTGTCAAGGACGAACGCGAGGTCCGTCCAGTCGGGGCGCTCGTAGCCGATCCCCTCACGATCGAAGGCCCTCGCGACCGTTTCTGGGTCCGCTTTGATCGTGTTGACCCGGACTGCCGCAGACAGGGACCGACGACACGCCTCCCGGAACGCCTCGTAGTCCTCGACGATCGGGCGATACCGCTCCAGTGGATCCATTACCCACGCTTTCCACCCCAACCGGTTTCCCATTTTCGAGTCCGAACGCCGTGGCCCGGCCGCCGGTCCCGGTAGTTGAGGGCGGTGCGCGCGAACCGACAGTAACCGATCGCCAGCGGGATGACGATCCAGAACGCCAGAATCACCATTGGAGGTGTTACCGGCCGGTCAGATGTTCGTAAACGTGAGAGCACTCCGGGAGTACGCCCATTCGTTCGCGGATTGGTTCGGAGGATTCCTGGGCGTCCATCCCGAAGACCGTTGCGCTGCCGTCGGTCGGCCGGACGAAGACCAGCAGGTTTTTCATTGTTGTCGATTTCCCGGCGCCGTTCGGGCCGAGATACCCAAATATATCCCCTTACTCGACCGTGGGATCGATCCCGTCGACGGCGACAACGTCCTCCCCGAACCGTTTCGTCAGCCCGTTCGTCTCGATGGCGGGCATTTTCCGAAACGGGCGTCTCGCTACCTCTATATCTTTTTATTAAAAATCGATGGGAATAATGGTCGGTGCACCGTCGCAGTTATCTCTGGCGACCCTTCCTTGTCCGTCCAGGTGCGGTCGACGTCCCTCGACATCCATTTCAGGGTGGGTTCCGAACGCCTCGATATGGACGAACCCCGCGCTTTCGATGGGGAATTGGGGTCCGTTGCCAGACGCACCGTCCTCGGGGCTACAGGCAGCCTCGTACTCGCAGCCCTCGCCGGGTGTACGACCACGGAGAAACCGAAGGGGACGCTCATCGAGGGGGACGGTTCCGATGGCGGCGGTGACGGTGAAACGACCATTGCCCCCGAAACGCCGCCGCCGAAGGAGGTTTTCTCGGTTTCTGACACGAATTTCGGACCGAACGAGAACGATCTCATGACGTTCACGGCCACTGTGATGAATACGTCCGATGAACGCTGGATGGTGACGTTTCATGCGAACCTGGAATTAACAGACCCGGTCACGCCGGAGGGCGATGAGGAATCGGTCACTCCGACCCCGTTAGCCCCTCGCGATCTGGAGCTGACCAGGGAGATTGATCTCGAATCGGGCGAAAGTCAGGACCTGACCATGACCTTCGACGTGACACAGACGACGTATCTCGAGCGGTACCGTTCGATCTCATTCGGGACCGCCTGGTCCGATCTTGAACGACCCTGATGGTCTGGGCTCGTCCGCCGCCTCGATTAGCGGGCCCCGATCAATCGCGATCTGAACGCTTTTATTTGCCGAACGGCTTGCTCCCCGTAATGGCCGACAACGAAGGCACTGATTCTTCGGTCGAGACGGAGGCAAACGACGACGTCGCTGATCCCGCTGAGGGCGATGTGGACGAGGATGACGCTTCGGAAGCGGCCGATCAGGGCGGCGACGGTGCCGAGGCCGAGACAGGGGCTGAGGGATCATCGACGGCGGAAGTGGTTTCTGCGAAGGAGCAGGCGGACGCCGAGACCGAGGGCGTCATCGAAAACGAGCAGGAATTGATTCAGCGGGTTACCGACCATGACGAGGACCTGGGCGAGGCTGTCTCGGAACTCGTCGACTGGACGCTTGAATTGCAGGATCGGAGGGCCGAACTCGAGTCCGAGATCGGGGATCTGGAATCCGAGATCGAAGACCTCGAAACCAGTATCGAGGAAAAAGACACGGAGATCGACGATCTGACCTCGCAACTCAAGCGCAAACAGGCCGATTTTCAGAATTACAAGAAACGGACCGAGAAGCGCCAGGAGCAGATCAAGGACCGAGCGACCGAGGACCTCGTCGAACGGCTCGTCGACGTCAGGAACGATCTGGTCCGGGCGATCGAATCCGATCACGAGGACCTCGAGAGTCTTCGGGAGGGCGTCGAGATGACTCTCCGGGAGTTCGATCACGTCCTCGATGCTGAGAACGTCGAAGAGATCGCACCCGACCCAGGCGAGGAGCTCGATCCCCAGCGCCACGAAGTGATGATGCAGGTGGACAGTTCCCGCCCTGAGGGCGCCATTCACGACGTCTTTGATTCTGGCTACGAGATGGCGGGCAAAGTCCTGCAACCGGCCCGAGTAACGGTGAGCAACGGCGCAGACCACGATCCTGACACCGACGAAGAGTCGGATCATGTCGAAGCCGATTCCGCCGACGATGATGATACTGATAGTGCTGCGGAGGCGGAGAATGGTGACAGGGAGGGCGACGCCGAAGGGTCAGCGGATGACGCTGACGACGCGACAACGGACGAAGAAGTAGAAGATCCTGAACTTGATGAGCCACCGGACCGCGAAGCCGACGATTCCTCGTCGTAAGAATCGGCAGCTTACCCCATCCGATAATTGAATATCGAAACGGCCATCCTTCCCTGCCGATATCCCGTGTAGCAAGGTTTAAAAGAGACAGCGGGCAAGTAAACCGCAAGATGGCGAGCAACAAGATTCTTGGAATCGATCTCGGAACGACGAACAGCGCGTTCGCCGTAATGGAAGGTGGCGATCCCGACATTATCGTCAACGCAGAGGGTGATCGGACGACACCCTCGGTCGTAGCGTTTGAGGATGACGGGGAACGATTGGTTGGCAAACCGGCGAAAAATCAGGCGGTACAAAACCCCGAGCGCACGATTCAGTCGATCAAGCGCCACATGGGCGAGGAGGACTATACCGTCGAGATCGAGGACGAGGACTACACGCCCGAAGAAATCTCGGCGATGATCCTCCAGAAGATCAAGCGGGACGCCGAAGAGTATCTCGGTGACGACGTCGAGAGGGCGGTCATTACGGTTCCGGCCTACTTCTCCGACCGTCAGCGACAGGCCACCAAAAACGCCGGCGAGATAGCGGGCTTCGACGTCGAACGAATCATCAACGAGCCGACCGCCGCCTCTATGGCGTACGGCATCGACGACGATCAGGATCAAACAGTCCTGGTGTTCGACCTGGGCGGGGGGACCTTCGACGTCTCTATTCTCGACATCGGCGGCGGGGTCTACGAGGTCGTCGCCACCAATGGCGACAACGAACTCGGCGGGGACGACTGGGACCATGCGATCATCGACTGGCTCGCCGAGAATTTCGAGGACGAACACGGGATCGACCTCCGCGAGGACCGCCAGGCGCTCCAGCGGCTGAAGGATGCCGCAGAAGAGGCCAAGGTCGAACTCTCCTCGCGCAAGGAGACAGAGATCAACCTGCCGTTCATTACCGCGACCGACGACGGCCCGATCCACCTGGAGGAGTCGCTCACGCGGGCGAAGTTCGAGTCGCTGACGAGCGACCTGCTGAGTCGGGTTGAGGAACCGACGCAGATTGCCCTCGAAGACGCCGGGCTTTCGAAGAACGAAATCGACGAAGTCCTGCTCGTCGGGGGTTCGACCCGGATGCCCGCCGTTCAGGACAAGGTCGAGGAACTGACTGGCAAGGACCCCAAAAAGAACGTCAATCCCGACGAGGCCGTCGCGCTTGGCGCCGCGATCCAGGGCGGCGTTCTTGGCGGCGAGGTGGACGACATCGTCCTGCTGGACGTGACGCCACTTTCGCTGGGCGTCGAGGTCAAAGGCGGCCTGTTCGAACGGCTCATCGAGAAGAACACGACGATCCCGACCGAGGAGTCGAAGATCTTCACGACCGCAGCGGCCAATCAGACGTCCGTCCAGATTCGGGTTTTCCAGGGCGAACGCGAAATTGCCAACGAGAACGAACTGCTGGGCGAGTTCCAGCTCACGGGCATTCCACCGGCCCCGGCGGGGACGCCACAGATCGAGGTCACGTTTAGTATCGACGAAAACGGCATTGTCAACGTCTCCGCGGAGGACAAGGGGTCGGGCAACGAGGAGTCGATCACCATCGAAGGCGGCGCTGGCCTCTCAGACGAGCAGATCGAACAGATGCAGGAGGAGGCCGAGGAACACGCCGAGGAGGACCAGAAACGTCGCGAACGGATCGAGGCGCGCAACGCCGCCGAGTCGACCATCAATCGCGCCGAGACCCTGCTCGACGAGAACGAGGAGGAACTCGACGAGGACCTGATTTCGGAGATCGAGGACCACATGGACGACCTCGAGGCCGTGGTGGAAGACGAGGACGCCACGAAGGAGGAACTCGAAGATGCGACGGAAGAGCTTACCGAGGCCCTCCAGGAAATCGGCAAACAGATGTACCAGCAGGAAGCGGCCGCCGGACAGGGCGCTGCAGGCGCTGGCGCAGCCGGTGCCGGTCCGGGCGGTGCAGCCGGTGCTGGCCCGAACCCTGGTCCTGGCGGCGCGGCTGGCCCAGGCGGAGCAGCGGGTGAAGGCGACGGGGAGTACGTGGACGCGGACTTCGAGGATGTCGACGAAAGCGACGAAGACGATTCGGACGACGAGTAACCTTCACCGGTAATATTCCGGAAGCGGACGAAATCCGCGACCCGTTCTGTTCAAGTGTCTCAACCTGTTACCCCTGGGTAAGATGAGTGAGGATTTCTACGACGTCCTCGGCGTGAGCCAGGACGCCTCTGCAGACGAAATTCAGCAGGCGTTCCGGAAGAAGGCCGCCGAGTACCATCCGGACGTGAGCGACGATCCGGACGCCGAGGAGAAGTTCAAGCGGATCAAGAAGGCCAAGGAGGTCCTGACGGACGATGAGAAACGTCAGGCCTACGATCGACTGGGCCACGACCGGTTCGTGCAAGCCGAGAAGCACGGCGGGTTCGATGAGGGGGCCGGCGCGGGACGTGCCGGTGCGCGGGGCAACCCCTTTGGCGGGGGTGGACCCTTCGGCGGCGACATGGGGGACATCTTCGAGGAGTTCTTCGGCGGTATGAGTGGCCAAGGTCGGAGCAGTCGCGACCGACCGCGGAAGGGGCAGGACCTCCGCACGAACCTCGAACTCGACCTCGAGGAGGTCTACCGGGGCGTCGAGAAGGAAGTGACAGTCACCCGACCGGAGACCTGCCCGGAGTGCGACGGGTCGGGCCATCCGCCGGGTGCGGACGTTCGGACCTGCCCCGAGTGTAACGGGCGAGGACAGGTCACCCAAGTCCAGCGCACGCCCTTCGGTCGCGTCCAACAGACCGGCACCTGTCCCCACTGTGAGGGCGAGGGCGAACTCTACACCGAAACCTGCCGGAACTGCAACGGTGACGGGATCGTCCGGAACCGGGCGACGCTTACGGTCGAAATCCCGGCCGGCATTCAGGACGGGCAGACCCTTCGGATGGAGGGCGAGGGCGCGCCTGGCGAGAACCGTGGGCCTCACGGGGACCTGCTGATCGAAGTGTCCGTGCAGGAACCGGAGGACGTCGAACGCGAGGGCGAGGACCTTCACTACCGCGTTCCGGTTTCGTTCCCGCAGGCGACTTTCGGCGACGCCATCGAGTTCGAACTGTTCGGCGAGACCTACGAGGTCGAGGTCCCTGCCGGCACGCAAAGCGGCGAGACGATTCGGCTCGACGGCGAGGGCATGCCACGACTCCGGCGCCGCCGTCGCCGTGGCGATCTCGTGGTCCACGTCCAGGTGGTCATTCCGGATCCGGGGTCCCTCGATGGGGAACAACGCGAGGCTCTCGAACGGTTCGCCGAGGCAGGCGGCGAGGAGATCGACCTCAACGAGGGATTCTGGCAGCGCGTCAAAAGTTCGTTCTAACGGTTGGGTGTCGGCGATTCCTCAGGCGATGTCCAACAATTTCGCCAGCGTTTCGATCTCGTATTCAGGATCCGGCTCGAGGGCGTAATCCGCCCGGTGGGGCCGTTGGAGGAAAGCGGCGTCGACGCCAGCGCGGTGGGCGGCCTGCACATCGGATTCACTGTCGCCGACGAACAGGGCGGTATCGGCGTCGAGGTCGGCGATCGCGGATTCGAGGTAGTACGGATCTGGTTTCTTGCGGCGCAGTCCGTCGAGGCCGGGTTCGCGCCCGTACGCCGTCTCGAAGGTCCCGTTGAAATCGAAGTGGTCGAGGATGTAGTCGATGGTCATCTGCTGGTTGGCACTGACGATCCCCTTCGGGTGGTCGAGGCGGTTGAGCACGTCGAGGTCGTCGTACAGTGGTTTGCGGCCAGCCCGGATGGCCTCGCGCTGGACCGCCGAGGAGCGACGATCGCGTTCGCGCCAGAAGGTGTCGGGATCGAGATCGTATGCGGCACACACCTCTCGTACCGTATCGACCGTCACGTGAATCGCCATCTCCTCCACATGTTCGTCGGAGGGCGTGGAAACGTCCAGCGATCGGAATGCCCGGCGGACTCCCGTTTCGAGCGTCTCGCGATCGGCCGGTTCGACCAGCACGCCATCAACGTCGAACACGATGGCATCGTAGTTCATCGGTCGCTCCCGGCCCCGCCGGTGGACTCGATCCGGGTCTCGTACTTCTCGAGGGCGGTCGCGAGCGCCGCTTCAGCGTCCACGTCGACCTGCTCCGCGAGCGCGAGGAGCGCGAACAGGGCGTCGCCAATCTCGTCCTCGGCGACGGCGAGTGCCTCCGGATTAGTGCCGTAGGTGGTCGATTCGTTCATCTCCTCAGCAACCTCTCCGAGTTCCGACGTGAGGTCCAGGAGCCGGTAGGCAGGCGGTGCCTCGAGATCGTTGTCAGTGACGAAGGTGGCGACGCGGTCCTGGGCGTCCATAGCTGTCGGTACCTGGCTTTCGGATCGGATTACAGTTTCGGAGTTCATCGCAAGGATCGCACATGCTCTCCGGCTGGCTCAAGGACCCTCGGGCGGGTTAAAAAATCAAAATCGCTCCCCAGTGTCTTCCGGACCAGGTCACTGGCGCGAGGGGAGGAAATAGCCGGTGTACACGCCCAAGACATGGCGATCAGACCCGCACCGACGGTACTCCACATCGGGGTTCCGTCGGGGATTTCTCCGGACAGGAGGAACGGCGAGACGCCGATCCAGAGGCCGGCCAGGGCGGCGGTCCATCCACTCCATTCTCCCATCGAGTTTCCTCCCGTCTCGGCAATCGACCGAATTGCGTACGCGCCGTAGGCACCAATACGAGAATCACGATACCGGCCCCCACGTTGCTCCACATCGGGTTCCCCTCGGTGATCGTTCCGTCCAGCGCGAACGGTGAAAGGAGCACCCATAGTCCGACCAGTCCCGCGAGCCAGCTTGCCCACTTTGCGAGCGATCAGGATTGAGTCGTGACTAATGAGGGTCGTTTGGTTGCCATGATTATCCCCCAATCTACTCATTTTCAATCGGGAAACGTATTCCGAACATCGATTAGGAAACAAGGGGTTTAGTGCCCTCTAAATCCCGGAAATTCCGCTTTAGAGGAATTTTCACACCCCCGTTTTCTCGCACCCGAACGCCAGTGGGGGTCCTTCCGTGAAGAGAAGTCTTCGTAAATACCCCTCCATTAGTTGACTCCTACATAAAATTCCAACAATATAATTAGTTGCGAGTCTTTTCTGGGCTTCTTTCATCTGGATTCGGCCCTTTCAGCATATTTGTCGACAGCAGTGTGAGGGGGTAATTCGATATACAATAAATTCACAACTATAAAATAAGGCAAATGACAATAATCTTTATTATGAACCGGTAGCATACACTCTACTGGAATCGAGGTGAAAACCATGGCACTGCCCAGGAGTACTCCGAACTCATGGCGACAGAGCCTGGACTTCCCGAGCCAACTGTTCGGTACCGGTCGTGACGACTACGAACTGTACGAAGAAGACGGCGAGTTCGTTCTGAGCGTCGAGATGCCGGGCTTCGATCCCGAGGAGATCACCCTCTCGTGGGACAACGGCGTGCTCAACGTCGCCGCCGAACACGAAGAGGAGAAGCGCAATGAGCGCAAGACCTACCACCGTCGGTTCCGCTTCCCGAAAACCATCGACGACGAGGAGATTTCCGCGGAGTACAACAACGGTATCCTCGAAGTCCGGCTGCCGGTCGAGACTGGTGCCCACGTCAGTGGGAAGGAGATCGACATCAAAACCTGAGACCGGCTCAATCCACCGCCGTATCGGTTGTCAGTCAGTGATCCCGTTTTCCTGCGTCCGAGTGAGGTGAGTCCCTGCAACTGACAGTCAAACAGCTCAAGAACCGCGATCCAGGCGGTGGAATGGCCGTCATCGATCGGGATGCGCTCGCCGCGGCCGACCTCAGTAGTGGTGACTTCGTCGCCATCGAAGGTGCCCCATGGGACGGTGGGCACGATCGAACTCCCGGCAGCGTGAATCATATTCGAATCTCGAAGACAGTCGTTCGGGTGACGGACGAGAGGCACCGTTTCGGGGCCCCTAACCAGCCCAAGCGTTTACACCATTCTCGGGGGCGAATGGCGCCCGAATCGTCCATCGGCGCGCCGTTCCGGTACCTGATCGAGGCGATTCGCGACCGCGCAGCCGTCAATACGACCTTCGGCGACCCGGTCAAGCGCGGGGGAAGGACTGTCGTCACGGTCGCTCGCGTGGCGTACGGGCTCGGCGGTAGCTTCGGCGATGGGGCTGAGGCGACAAACGAGGATGAATGGGCGGTCGAATCCGGAGGTCCGCAGTTAATTCGGTCCGCATCTGAGACCTATTCCTCCCATAGACTTTTGTAAAATTGGTCAGGATACCCTTGGGTAGACCATGATCGAACGTGTTCTACGGTCCGGAACGCGCATAATCTACCTTGGGATCACCGTTGTTGGCCTCTGGATTGCGGTAGGTGGCTATCCGCCGCCTGCGACGGACCCTCCTGTCCAACTCGGTGTCGGTGCGGTTCTCGGCATCTTCGGTCTGGCGGGGACGATCTGGCCGGAAAAAATACGCTCTGGGTCTGGTTCGGGACCCGATTGAGTTTACGTCCTGGTCTGGAAGACATGTGACCCCTTGCCATTAAACAGGTCGTATAGACCGAACGCGACCCCATTCCGAATGCTGCAGACGCCAGATACGTTCATCAAGTCCTTTCTATCAAATCCCCGCCTACTCCGTCAGGGTTTCCCACGATGCACCGATCAATCGACAGTTGACAGATCATCAGGGCGCTCCCGACCATTGGGAGACGAGTAGCGAGCCTTTTGACCGTCCCGGCCACATTTTCGCACATGAACTCCTTCGCGGACCTCGTCGGCCGGGACCGTCGGGACGAGACCGTCGCCTGTCGGGTCGGCGCGGACTCGCATCTCTACACGTACGACCGATTCTGCACGACCGCCTGGAAAACGGCCCACGTCCTTCGAAGACTTGGCGTCCACGAAGAATCGGTCGTCGGCGTCGTGCCGGCCCCCGATCCGAAGGCGCTCCTTGCGGTGGTGGGTGCAGGACTGCTCGGTGCGACGGCGCGACTCGACCCGCCCTCGGCGTTCGACGGCCGGGCACTCGTTGCGCCAGTAGGCGACGTGAGCGAGTTCACCCTGCCCCCGGGTGGCCAGCGCGTTGGGTACGGCGGTGACCCCGATGATCCCACCGTAGCCCATTTCGAGGAGCAGGTTTGGGGTGAAAACCCCGTTCTCCCGCCTGAAGCGCCGGGGCCAGATGCCAGGGCGGTGATCGACGATGTCGGAGCAGCGACCCAGGGCGACCTCCTTGAGGCTGCCCGTACGGTCGCGGACCGAGAGGACGTCGATTCGGCAACGACCGTCGCGTTCCGGGCATCGCTTTCGGACCGGCGGGCGCTTGCGGGAGCTCTCGT